>NZ_JBHXLU010000040.1:0-95028 GCF_042720695.1 Streptomyces sp. NPDC058457
CGGGATGGTGGAGCGCGGGCACGGCAGCGTCGTGGCGGTCTCGTCGGCTGCGGGGCTGATCGGAATATTCGGTTACAGCGCCTACGGACCGGCCAAGTTCGCCGTACGCGGGCTGCTGGAGTCGGTACGGGCTGAGCTGACACCCCACGGGGTGCACGTCGGGGTGGTCTTCCCGCCGGACGTGGACACCCCGCAGCTCGCCGAGGAGGACCAGTGGAAGCCGGCCGAGACCCGCGCGGTCGGTGGGACGATCAAGCCGCTGGCGGCGGAGAGGGTCGCGTCGGCCATCGTGGACGGCATCGAGCGCAGGCGCTTCGTGATCTGCCCGGACGCGGGCACTCGCGCCCTGGCACGGTTCGGAAGCGTCCTCCTGCCCTTCCTCAACCGGGAGTTCGACCGGAGGGCCAGAGCGGCCCGCAGACCGTGATCCGCCCCACGGCGTGAGCCGGGCCCCGAACGGTCGCGGGACGCGGAGCAGACGGGACGACGCCGCGGGACTCGGCCGGCGTTGATCACGACGCACTTCACCCGGGTCCGGTCCTCCAGACAGTCAGGGCCCATCGAGAGGCCGAAGCCGCTGTGCCGATCGCCCCGCCGGGACCGCCGTCCCCCAGGGTGTTGACGGACACCTGGCCTGCCCGGACATGGCGGGCCGGCCGCACCGCCCGTCCGAGGGCGCGTCCACGCCGTCCCGGTCAGCCCGTAGCGGGCGCCGTTGGCGAGTTCGACGGCCTCCTTCTCGTCCTCGTGGGTGAGGACCGACAGCACTGGGACCGAGGATTTTCTCGGCCATGCCGGACAGCCCTGACCGAACGCGCCGGCCGGCGAGGAGCTCCGGCGCGGACGCGGGACGACGATCCGCACCGACAGAGTCCGGATCGCCCTCGACCTGCCGGCCCTGGATGACCGCCTCGCGAGCGCCCGAGTGCCCGATTCCCCCTTTTTCGGACTCCGGCGGCGTGGTGGTGGGCCCGCACGCTCGTGGAGTCGACCGACACCAGCCGGACGAACTCCCACTCCGCATCGGACAGTTCGTGGCGACGTATCACCCGACCGTGATCCACCACCGGAGATCATGTGGCGACAGGCCCGGGGCGTCGTCGTACGCGGCTGCCGACAATCCCTGGGGACCTCGGGTCTGGTTTGATCAGTCGTTCTCGAAGTCGAATGGGCCACGGCTTGTGGCGCCCTAAGCTCTTTTGTAACGCCGCATCCCCGTGACGAATGGCTGGAGCCGCCCATGAGCGGACGGAATTGTCAGGTCTGCGCCGCCCCGCTGCCGGATCGCGGCCGTGGCCGGACTTCCGTCTACTGCTCGGCGGCCTGTCGTCAGCGCGCCTACCGACACCGACGCACCGCAATCGACCCGCCGGCGGCCGAGGTCCTCGCGGACATAGAGCGGCGGGTGAAGACCCTGGCCCTGCAGCCTCCCGATGCTTTCCGCTCGGACGCCGAGGCCCTGGCCGCGGCGGTACGCAAGCTGCGGCGGCTGGCCCATAACGTCACGCCAGGCGCCGTGACGAAAACTGCGGAACGGCCGCCGGACTCCGACGACGAGGTCGACTTCGCCGCACTCGTCGAACCCCACCGCAAATGGCTGCACCTGCACTGCTACCGCATGGTCGGCTCCTACGACGACGCCGAGGACCTGGTGCAGGAGACCCTGCTCAAAGCCTGGCGCGACCGATCCGGTTTCGAGGGCCGAGCGGCGCCCCGGACCTGGTTGTACCGGATCGCCACCAACGCCTGCATCGACCACCTGCGCCGCACCGGCCGCCGTCCCCGGCGGTACGAGCCGGTCCCCGGCATCGAGTCCGGCAGCAGCGAGCCACCGGACCGCCTGCCCTGGTTGCAGCCCTATCCGGACCGACTGCTCGACGAGCTGTCGGCCGACGACGAGCAGCCGGAGACCGCCGCTGAGTCGCGGGAGACCATGGAACTGGTCTTCCTCGCCGCGCTCCAGCACCTCCCGCCCCGGCAGCGCGCGGTGTTGATCTTCCGTGACGTGCTGGGCCGCCCGGTGGAGGAGGCGGCGACGCTGATGGACATGAGCGTCGCAGCGTCCAACAGCGCCTTGCAGCGGGCCCGGCAGACGCTGCGCGAGCGGCTGCCTCAACGGCGGATGGACTGGGCGGTCGGGGAACACAGTCAGCAGGAGCACGACATCGTGCGCCGCTACATGGTCGCGGCCGAACGTGCGGACGTGTCGATGATGGCCGACCTGCTCGGCGCCGACGTGGTGGTGACCATGCCGCCCAATCCGATGTGGTTCGCCGGCCGGGACGCGCTGCTCCAACAGCTCGGACGGGTATTCGACCCGGCCTCGCCGGGGTACTTCGGTCGCTGGCGGCACCTGCCGGTCCGGGCGAACCGGCAGCCGGCCGTCGCCGGGTACGTGCAACGGCCGGGGACCTCGGTGTACCGGGCGCAGATGGTCGACGTGCTGCGCATCGAGGCCGGACGCATCGTGGAGATCACCACGTTCGAGGCCCACCTGGTCGCCGCGTTCGGTCTGCCGCTCAGGCTGCCGGTCGAACACGCCGCCGATGGGCACCGATGACAGATCGCCCCGGCCGACGTCCAACTCTTCGAAGACGTCACCGATTCGGGAAACCAGGAGAGATCATGGCCACGCAGAAGATCCAGGTCGAGCGTAACTACACCGCCGCACCGGAGAAGATCTGGGAGCTGTGGACCACCGCGGCCGGCATCGAGGCCTGGTGGGCGCCGGAGGGGTTCACTGTGCACGTCGACGCCCTGGACCTGCGCGTCGGCGGCACCTTGACCTACACGATGACCGCGACCGGCCCCGAGCAGATCGCGTTCATGGAGAACGTGAGCCTGCCGCTGAGCTCGACCTCGCACAAGACCTTCACCGAGATCGAGCCCACCCGGCGTCTGGCCTACACCACACTCGCCGACTTCATCCCCGGCGTCGGGCCGTACGAGTTCCTCACCGAAGTCGAGCTGCGTCCGGCCGCCGACGGTGGAACGCACGTGACCATGACGGCCGACACCATGCACGACGAGGAATGGACCGGGCGGCTGGCCGCCGGGCGGGCGAACGAGATGGACAATCTCGCCAAGGTGGTCGGGGCTTGACTGATCGTTTCCGAATGCCGTGCGGACTCGTCGGGAGCGAGGGTGCAACCGGCGAGTTCGAGCAAGCGACCTGTGCCCGGAGAGTGCCGCTGAGTTCGGCCAGGTCCTGCGGGAATGTCCTGCCGCGTGTCGCGAGGAACCGGGTTGTCCCTCCCGACAGAGTCGGCCGCCCGCTCGCCTTCACAGGCACGGGCGGCAACACCAACGACTGCACCCGGTTCACCGCCGTGACGGAAGCGATACGGGTACCCCGCACCGTGTCGACGCGGCAGCCGAGGTGGGCGCCCGCCGGCCTTCGGCAAGCAGCTCTGCAGGCGTCGCAACGTGGCGGAACGCTGCTTCACCCGCCAATTTGACGACGACTCCTAGTACACCGCTTCGAGGATCCCGAGGATCTGCTCCTCGGTGGGCTGCCGGGGCGCGTTGCGGGTGACCGCGTCCGCGAGGGCAGCCGCGGCGACGGGGCGCAGCAGGTCCGGGCGGGCGCCCAGGTCACGCAGGCGCTGCTTGATGCCGAGCGCGCCGGAGATCTCGCGGACGGCGTCGATCGCGGCGCGGGCCCAGTCGCCGTCGGCGGGCGGGGCGAGGCGGAGCGCGCGGGCGGCCTGCTCGTACGCCTCCTGGGCGGCCGGCGCACTGAACTCCAGGACCTCCTCCAGGACGGCGGCGAGCGCGACCCCGTGCGGGGTGCCCGTGTGGGCGGTCAGGGCGTGCCCGATGCCGTGGACGAGACCGAGCCCGGAGATGGTCAGGGCCTGGCCCGCCAGGTGGGCGCCGAGCATCAGCCCCGCCCGGGCCTCCAGGTCCGAGCCGTCGGCGTGGGCGACGGGCAGCCAGCGGCCGACCATCGCCACCGCCTGCGTCGCGTACGCAACCGAGACCGGGTTCGCGCCCTGCGAGGCCAGCGACTCGATGCCGTGCACGAGGGCGTCGATGCCGGTGGCCGCCGTGATCCGGGCGGGCAGGCCGAGCGTCAGCTCCGGGTCGAGCAGCGCGATCCGCGGCTTCACCGAGGGGTGGCCGAGGTACACCTTGCGGCGGGCGGCGGTGTCCTCGACGACGCCGAAGCCGTTGGTCTCCGCGCCCGTGCCCGAGGTGGTCGGGATCGCGATCAGCGGCAGCCCGTCCAGCGCCTCCCACAGTGCGTCCGCGTCGGCCGCCGCCGCGTCCGCGTTGCCGACCAGGAGCGAGATGCCCTTGGCCGCATCGAGGACCGAGCCCCCGCCGAGGGCGACGACCACCGCAGCGCCGAACTCCCGCGCCCGGGCAGCGCCTTCGTCGACGTTGCCGGTGGAGGGGTTGGCGCCGACCCCGTCGTACACCCCGTACTCGACGCCCGCCGCGTCCAGCACCTTGAGTACCTGGTCGGCGATCCCGGCGGCCCGCAGACCGCGGTCGGTGACCACGAACGCGCGGCTCATGCCGAGGGAGGAGACCAGGTCCGGGAGGTGCGCGAGGCGGCCGGGGCCGAACTCGATACGGCAGGTGGGGTCGACGGTCAGCTGGCTGGTGAGGGACTCGCCCATGGCGTACGGCTCCTGAAGACGCGAGGGGAAAGGGGGACGCGGATCGGCTCAGGCGGGACTCATCAGGGCCTCCTCCGGGTGCGGCAGCCGGAACTCCCGGCCGGCCAGGGCCTCGTAGAGCCGAACCGGGCTCATCTCCCCGGCCAGGTCGCCGTGTTGTGCCTTGGAGCGGCGGTAGATCTGCTCCACCAGCGCGGACAGCTCCGTGGCGACGCCCAGGTCGCGGCCGAGGTCCACGGCGAGGCCCAGGTCCTTGCAGGCGAGGACCATGGCGAACGAGTCGTCGTAGTCGCCGTCGACCAGCACGGACAGCAGGTCCTCCGCCAGGAAGTGCGAGGCCGCCGGGCTGGCCAGCAGCGAACTGCGCAGCACGCCCAGGTCGACGCCCGCCTTCGTGCCCATGGCCAGCACCTCGGAGGTGGCGACGAGGTGGGTGAACCACAGCAGGTTGATCATCAGCTTGACCGTGTAGCCGGCCCCCAGGGGGCCCACGTGCAGCACCTTGTCGGGGTCGCCCATGGCCTCGAGGACCGGCAGGCACCTGGTGAAGTCGTCCGCCTCCCCGCCCACGAATATCTGCAGCCGCCCCGACTCGGCGCCGCGCGCCATCCCGCTGACGGGGGCGTCCAGACGGCGTACCCCGCGCCGGTCCAGGACGTCGGCGGCGATCCGGTCCGCGACGGCCGGGGTGGAGGTCGACATGTCGATCCACAGGGCGCCCTCGGACAGCGCCTCGGCGGCCCCGCCGCGCAGCAGCACCTCCTCCACGACACGCGGGTTGGGCAGCATGGTGATCAGCAGTTCGGCGCCGGCCACGCACTGGGCCGGGGTGTCGGCCCAGCGGGCGCCGAGCGCCAGATGGCCGGCAGCGGCCTCGGGCCGGGTGTCGTGCACGGTGACCAGGTGTCCCGCCTGGATCAGGTGACGGGCCATGTGACGTCCCATGTTGCCCAGGCCGATGAAACCGATCCTCATCGTTGTCCTCGCTAGGTGATGGTGAAGTACGGGGATGGGCCGTTCAGGCCAGGTTGATCCAGGTGGTCTTGAGGGCCGTGTACGCGTCCAGCGCGTGCAGGGACTTGTCGCGTCCCGCGCCGGTGGCCTTGAAGCCGCCGAACGGGGTGATGACGTCACTGGCGTCGAAGGTGTTGATCCAGACCGTGCCGGCCCGCAGCCGCTTCGCGGTGCGGTGGGCGACCGTCACGTCCCGGGTCCAGACGGCGGCGACCAGCCCGAAGTCGCTCTCGTTCGCGAGCCGTACGCCCTCGTCGACATCACCGTCGTACGACACGACGGCGAGCACCGGGCCGAAGATCTCCTCCTGGCCGACGGCGGAGGTGTTCGCCACGCCGTCGAGCACGGTCGGCTCGACGAAGCAGCCGCCGGTGCCGGTGCGGGTGCGTCCGCCGCCCAGCAGCACCCGCGCACCGTCCGCCCTGCCGAGCTCGATGTAGCCCAGGATCCTGGCGAGTTGGGCCTCGTCCACGACGGGTCCCATGACGGTGGCCGGGTCCAGCGGGTCGCCGATGCGGAAGGTCTCGGCGGTGATCCGCCTTACGGCGTCCAGGAGTCGGTCCTTGACCGAGGCGTGCACGACGACCCGGGAACCGGCGTTGCAGGTCTGCCCCGCGTTGTAGAAGATCCCCCACGCCACGGCGGACGCGGCGGCCTCGATGTCGGCGTCGGCCAGGACGAGCTGGGGCGACTTGCCGCCCGCCTCCACGGCGATCTGCTTGCCGTTGGACTCGCCCGCGTACACCTGGAAGAGGCGGGCGACCTCGGCCGAGCCGGTGAAGGCGATCTTGTCGACGTCCGGGTGGCGGCCGAGGGCCTGACCGGCGACCTCGCCGCGACCGGGGATCACGTTGAGCACGCCGTCGGGCAGCCCCGCCTCGGTGGCCAGCGCCGCCAGCCGGAGCGCGGCGAGCGAGGTCTGCTCGGCGGGCTTGAGGACCACGCTGTTGCCGGTGGCGAGCGCCGGGGCCAGCTTCCAACTGGCGATCAGCAGCGCGTAGTTCCACGGCACGACCGCGCCGATGACACCGAGGGGTTCGCGGGTGATCAGCGCCAGCGCGTCGCCCGGGGTCGGGGCCACCTCGTCGTACGTCTTGTCGATCGTCTCGGCGTACCAGGCGATGGTCTCCGCGGCCTTGGCGACGTCGATGCGCACCGACTCGGTGATGGGCTTGCCCATCTCCAGGGTGTCGAGCAGGGCCAGTTCCCCGGCGTTGGCGAGGATCAGCCCGGCCCAGCGCAGCAGGATCCGCTTGCGCTCCTTCGGCGCGAGGTCACGCCAGCGGCCGTCCTCGAAGGCGGCCCGGGCGGCCCGTACCGCCCGGTCGACGTCCTCGGCCCCGGCCGCCTGCACCTGAGCCAGCACCGCGCCGTCGCGCGGCGAGACGCTGGTGAAGGAGTCGCCGGAGGTGGCGTCGGTGCAGGCGCCGTCGATGAACAAGCGTGTCTCGAAGACGAGTTTGTCCGCCGCGGTCAGCCATTCGTCGTACGAGCGGGCCAGCAACTCGTCGATGGTGTAGGTCACTTGATCCTCCAGCGGTCGATCGCGTCCTCGTCCAGCTCGACGCCGAGACCGGGCAGGTCCGGGACCTCCAGATCGCCGTCGGCGTTCACCCGAACCGGCTCGGCGAGCATGAAGTCGCGGCGCTCGGGGGTCCAGCCGGGCGGGTCGTACGGGAACTCGAAGAACGGGCCGCCGCCGACGCCCGCCGCCACCTGGAGGTTGGCGAGCACGCCGATGCCGTTGGTCCAGCTGTGCGGGGTGAACTGACGGTGCTTCAGCTGGGCCAGTTCGGCCAGGGTGCGGGCGCGGTGCATGCCGATCGCCAGCACCACGTCCATCTGGTAGATGTCGAGGGCGTCCGCTTCGAGGTAGCGCAGCAGCTCGGTGGGGGAGTGGTGCATCTCGCCGGCGGCGATCCGCACCCCCGGGTTCTCGGCGCGCAGCTGCCTGAAGCCGTTCAGGTCCGCGTACGGCAGCGGCTCCTCCACCCAGAACACGTCGAGTTCGGCGAGCCGGGCGACGGTCTTGCGGGTCGTGGCGAGGTCGGAGGCGTTCGCGGTGTCGCCGGCCATCCGCCAGGACTGGTTGAGGTCGACCATGATCTCGAAGCCGGGGCCGAGTTCCTCGCGGACCGCACGGACCGCCGCGATGCCCTCGTCGATGCGGTCGCGGTCGATGCGGATCTTCATGGCGCGGAAACCGGCCTCGCGCACCTTCAGGGCGGTCTCGACGCGCTCCTCGGGGGATTTCAGCTCGCCGGAGGAGGCGTATGCGGGCAGCTTCTTCGCCGCGTTGCCGAAGAGCTCCGACACCGGGCGGCCGTGCACCTTGCCGATGACGTCCCACAGCGCGGCCTCCAGCGGCCAGTAGTGGGCGCCGTGGAAGTTGGCGGTCTCGATCGCCCGGACATGCCGGGTGATGTCGAGCGGGTCCTCGCCGACGAACAGGTGCTTGTACGTCTCGAAGCCGTCCATGAGATCGCCGGAACCGATGCCGGTGATCCCCTCGTCGGTGTGGACGCGCACGATCGTCGCGTCGAAGGCGAGGCGCGGCTCCGGGTCCCAGGCGGCGCGGAACGGCGGGTCCAGCTCCAGCCGCAGCCGGTCCAGGACGATGTCGGTGATCTTCATCGGGCGAGCACCTCGGTGGTCGGCGTGTAGAACGGGTTGGCCGGGCCCTCCTTGGCGGCCGCCAGCACGTCGGACACGGTCGGCGTACCGGTCACGGCGGCACGGACCGCGCCGTGCGCGGCGGCGCGCTGGTTGCGGAAGGAGGTGTCCAGGTCGTCGACCGCCGGGTTGACCCACACCGCGGCGATGATCAGCAGGTCGTCCGCCTCCGCCGCCGGGATCAGCCCCTCCTCGACCGCGTCCGCGACCCCCTGCGCCAGGCCGGCCTGGGCGGAACCCCAGGTCGCCCGCTCGTGCAGCTCGCCCGCGGCGGCGGCCTTGGTCACGAACAGGGTCAGCGGTTTCACCGGCACCGACGGCCGGACGACGGTGAGGAACGGGACGTGCCCGGCGCTCGGGGTGGCCAGCGCAGTGGCCCACGCCGTCTCGACGGGACCGCCCTTGCGTCCGATCACGATGTTCGTGTGCGCGGCGCCGACGCCGTCGCCGACGAACGACTCGCCGATCAGCGCGGTCGCCGCGAAGCCGGGCGGGCGGGTGGGGGAAACCGGCGTGGGCATCGGATCTCCTGGGCCTGGGAAACATGATTCACCGGGCACAGAAGGACGAACCTCGTATTCGGCGCAGTTCATTCGGCCCGATGCGGCGAATCTAGGTCGGCGGCCACCCCCTCGCAAGGCGCCGACGGGAATCGAAATGGCGGTTGCTCTGCTGACAACTTCATCTCTGACCTGGGGTTCCGCTGTCGGTATCCGTGCCTACGATGACTCCGTGACCGACTCCTCCGCGGCTTCCCGCGGCCACGGCCTCCGCCGGGACATCGACCTCCTCGAAGCGCTCGCCTCCGACGAGGCCCAGAGCGCCGGCGGCCTCGGCGTCGTACGCCTCGCCCAGCTGGTGGGCCGGGAGAAGACCCAGATCTCCCGGGCCCTGAAGGCGCTGGCCGCCGAGGGCATCGTCGATCGCGACCCCGACACCCTGGAGTACCGCATCGGCTGGCGGCTCTTCTCCCTGGTCGCCCGCACCTCCGAGAGCCGGCTGGTACGGGTGGCCGAGCCGGTCATGCACGCCCTGTCGGCCGACCTGGAGGAGACCAGCCACCTGTGCGTCCTCAGCGACCGTGACGTCCTCACCCTGCTGTCCGTCTCGGGGCACTCCTTCCGCGTGCACGGCTGGGAAGGGCGCGGGGTGCCCGCCTGGCGGCTGTCGGCGGGGCGCGTGCTGCTCGCCGACGCGACCCCGGACGAGCTGTACGTCCGCTTCGGCACCAGCGGCGAGATGCCGGTACAGGACCTGTGGGCGCTCATCCAGGACGCCCGGCGACAGGGCTACGCGCGGGTCAGCGAGGAGTTCGAGGAGGGGCTGGTCGGGGTGTCGGCGCCCATCCGGGACTTCCGGGGCCGGGTCGTCGCCGCCATCAACATCTCCGCCCCGAAGTCCCGGTTCGGCGACCGGCTCGACGAGGCGGGGCGTACCACGGCACGGGCCGCGACCCGGGTGTCCGCACTGCTGGGCTGGGAGCCCCGGCGCGCCGCGCCGGCGCGGACCCGGCTCACCTGACAGAGGTGCTCAAGCGACCTCCCCGCGTGATCGGCGAGTTGCCCTCACAGCAACCCCCGTTGCGATCCGCCGAGGTTGCCTTGTCGGCCCCATGACGCGCTCGTAAATTCACCGCGCATCGGACGAGTCCCGTCCGGAACGGAGAAAAGAGCAGCTCATGAACCTCGCCGGCATCGACCTCCTGGCCAAGGCGCCGTACGCGGAGGGCGATGTGTTCCTCGGCGGCCGCTGGATCGAGGCCGCCGACGGACGCACCTACCCCGTGTACGACCCGGCCACCGGCGACCTGATCCGCCAGGTCTCCGCGGCAGGCGAGGAGGACGCCCGCGCGGCGATCGGGGCCGCGGAGTCGGCCGCGGCCGGCTGGCGTGCGACACCGCCCCGGCGCCGTTCGGAGATCCTGCACGACACGTTCGAGCTGATGCGCGAGCACACCGACACCCTCGCCCGGCTCATCGTGCTGGAGAACGGCAAGGCCTACCGGGACGCGGCGGCCGAGGTCGGGTACGCCGCCGAGTTCTTCCGCTGGTTCGCCGAGGAGGCGGTCCGGATCGACTCCTCCTTCGGCGACGCCCCGGCCGGCGGCTACCGGCACGTCGTGCGCAGACACCCCGTCGGCGTCACCGCGTTCGTGACCCCCTGGAACTTCCCGGCCGCCATGGCCACCCGCAAGATCGCCCCGGCGCTCGCGGCCGGCTGCCCGGTACTGCTCAAGCCCGCCCCGGAGACCCCGCTCACCGCCCTCGCGGTGGCCGCACTGCTCACCGAAGCGGGCCTGCCCGAAGGCCTGTTGAACGTCCTGCCCACCGACCGCGCCGCCGAGGTCGGCGCCGCCTGGCTCGCCGACGAACGGGTCCGCAAGTTCTCCTTCACCGGCTCCACCGCCACTGGCAGACTCCTCCTGGAGCAGGCCGCCGCCAACGTCGTCAACGTGACCATGGAACTGGGCGGCAACGCCCCCTTCGTGGTCTGCGCCGACGCCGACGTCGACGCCGCCGTACGGGGCGCGATGGACGCCAAGATGCGTGGCGGCGGCGAGGTCTGCATCGCCGCCAACCGGTTCTACGTCCACGCCGACGTCGCAGCGGAGTTCACCGAGAAGTTCGGTGCCGCCATGGTCGCCGTCCGCGCCGGATCCGGCCTGGCGGAGGGCGTCACCCTCGGCCCGATGATCAACCAGCCGGCCGTGGACAAGATCCGCGACCTGGTCGCCGACGCCCTGGCGCGCGGCGCGCGCATCGCCGCACAGGGCGAAGTGCCCGAAGGACCCGGCCACTTCCACCCCGCGACCGTCCTCGTCGACGTCCCCGACGACGCCCGCATCCTGCACGAGGAGGTCTTCGGCCCCGTCGCACCGCTCACCACCTTCACCGACGAGGACGAGATGCTGGCCCGCGCCAACGCCTCGGTCCACGGCCTGGCGTCGTACGTCTACTCCCGTGACGTCGGCCGCGCCCTGCGCCTCGCCGAACGCCTGGAGGCCGGCATGGTCGGCGTCAACCGCGGTCTGCTCTCCGACCCCGCCGCGCCCTTCGGCGGCGTCAAGCAGTCCGGCCTCGGCCGGGAGGGCGGCCGCGAGGGCATCGAGGCCTTCCTGGAGACGCAGTACATCGCCCTCGACTGGCCCCTCTGAACCTCTGAACCTCCGCCCGTCCCCGTCCCCGTCCCCACCCGCGCACCCGCTCACCCCAAGGACCGCTCATGGCAATGACGCCTGCGACCCAGCAACCGCCCGGCACCCCGGAAGTGCCCGCCGACCGCGACCGCGAACGCCGCCGCCTGCACACGAAGCTGAAGCTCGCCACCCAGATAGGCGAGGGCATCGACGGCTACATCATCGGCGGCATCGGCATGGCGATGACCGCCCTCACCGCCGATCTGCACCTCTCCACCCTCATGGAAGGCCTGGTCGGGGCCTCCCCGCTGATCGGCATCTTCGTCGGCGGCCCGCTCTTCGGCCGCCTCGCCGACCGCTTCGGCCGCCGCCCGGTGTTCCTCGCCGACATGCTGATCTTCCTGGTCGGCTCGGCGCTCCAGTTCTTCGTCACCGACGGGCTGCAACTCTTCCTCATCCGGCTGCTGATGGGCGTGGCGATCGGCGGCGAGTACGCCATCGGCGCCCCGCTGCTCTCCGAGTACGCCCCCAGAAAGGGGCGTGGCCGGCTGCTGGCCAGCCTGGAGATCAGCTGGTACGTCGGCTACGCGCTCGCCACGGTCGTCGGCGCCCTGTTCGCGGACGTCGACGGCGGCTGGCGCTGGTCCCTGGCCAGCAGCGCGGTCATCGCCGTCGTGTGCGTGTCGTTGCGCGGCGGCATCCCGGAGTCGGCCCGCTGGCTGCTCAGCAAGGGTCGCCGGGAGGAGGCCGAGGCGCTGATCGAGAGGTACGGCATCGAGATCGACGTCGACGCGGAACTCGACGAGCGGAGCGCGACCGGACAGGCCGGATTCCGGTCGCTGTTCAGCAAGGACCACCTGCGCAGCACGGTGTTCGCGAGCGTCTTCTGGGCGGCCCTGGTGCTGCCGTACTTCGCCATCGGCACGTTCTGGACGCAGGTCTTCGACGCCCTCCACATGGGCGACAACGCGGTCGCGGCGCTGCTCGTCTACTCGTTCACCGCGGTCGCCGGTGTCACGGCCGGCTGCCTGGTCGTGGACCGCATCGGCCGCCGCAGGCTGCTGATCCCGCCGTTCTGGATCACCGCGGCCTGTCTGGCCCTGGTCGCGGTGTGGCCGCACTCGACGCCCGTCATCGTGGGCGGCTTCGTCTTCTTCATCTTCCTCAACGCGGCCTCCAGCGCGCTCACCGCGGTCTACCCGTTGGAGGTGTTCCCCACCTCGCTGCGCGCCACCGGCGTCGGCTTCGCCACCGCGATGAGCAGGGTCGGCGCGGCCGTCGGCACCTTCCTGCTGCCGATGGGCCTCGACCGGTTCGGGGTGGAGTTCGTCCTGCTCGTCGGCGCCGGGGTGCTCGCGCTCGGCGGCCTGGTCTCCCAGTTCCTGGCCCCGGAGACCACGGACCTGGACCTCGCGAAGGCGGCGCGGACGGCCCGTGGACCGGTGAGCGGCTGACGTCTCCCGACGTGACGCGGCTACGGCCTCTGCGTGAGTGCGGTGACGCCGAGGCCGTCGGCCGACTCGATCTGCGGGAGCGTGTGGAAGTACATCACCGCGTCCTTGTGCCGGGGCTGTTCCTCGTTGGGACCTCCGCCGACGAGCATGCCCAGAAGGACGGCGTTGCCCTTGCCGTCGAGCCGGTACACCGGTGAGCCGGAGTCACCCTCCAGGGGGCCGGACGAGACCGGCTTGGTGGCGGCGGCGAGGCCGGTCGTGCAGTCGTCGGTGTGCCCCGGTTCCGTGCTGCACAACGTGCCGTGATCCGGGGTCCGGACCTCGAATCCGCAGTTCACCTTGGTCACCATCCCGCTGTAGCAGACCATGTCGCCCTGCGCGACGGAGCCCTTGCCGACCACCCTGACCGCACTCGGGACCTGGGGATCGACCCAGATCGTGGCCGCGTACGTCTGCGGTCCGGACTGCCCGCGCACACCGGTGATCAGCTCCATGTCGTGGTGTCCGTCGGGAACACCCGCCTCGAATCTCACGACCGTGACCGTGCCGAAGTCGATGGCGCCGCCGGACCGGTCGTGGCCCGAACCGAGATCGGTGTCCTTCTTGAAGCAGTGCCCGGCGGTCACCATGCCCTTCTTCCTGGGGTCGGCGTTGAACCGCACGGCGAATCCGGAGGTGCAGTGGTAGTCGCTCTCCTGCACGGTCGGGAAGACGGAGAGGGCGGCGCCGCCGAAGTGCGGTTGTACGTCGTTGGCCCGGCCGTACGGCCCCGGTTCGGCCAGCGGGTGTGGGGTGTGGAGCGCCGAAGGCACCAGGCTGAGACAGCCCACGGCGGCAAGGGCGACGGCGTAACCGGTGGGTGTCCTCGTGCGCATGGGCTGCCTCACAGCTCGATGTCGATGACGATGCCGCCGAGCAGTCCGCGCCTGGCGGGCACATAGTCGGCATGCACCAGCCGACGGGCAACCGGGACGGGCGTGCCGCCCACGGTCACGGTCTCGATGGCGGTGTCCGGGTCGCTCTGGTGGAGCTCGTGTTCCTCGACCAGGAACCGGTAGCGGACAAGGAGTTCGGTGGGCCGGTCGGGGAAGTCGACCGTCCAGGCGAAGCCGGCGCCGTCGGGCCGGCAGGTGAGGTCGACCGGGTCGCCGACCGGCGCCCAGTCGAGTTCGTCGCCGGCGGCCAGCTTCTGCAGGGTGGCCCGGACCCGCCGGCTCCCGGCCACCGCGGCCGGCCCCGTGCCGATCCGCCGGCCGAGGTCGTTCCAGGTGGCCGGGCCGGACAGGCGCAGCCGCACACGGTTGTCGACCGTGGTGGCGGTGACGGTCCGGGGCGGCGGCAGCTGGCCGAACTCGGCGACCACCGCCTTCGACAGTTCGAGACCCGGCAGGGCGAAGGGCTGGTAGCGGGCGACGACCGGGCGCAGGAACGGGAAGTAGGCGGTGGCCGCGGCCGCGGCCAGGTCCACGTCGATGTCGACGTACCAGAGGCGGCGGTCGGTGTCGTACACCGGCGTGTACGCGGCGACGGAGACGGTCGGCGGGGTGGTGGCGCCGGCGGACTCGGCGAGCGGCAGGCCGGTGGCCGTGACGGTGGGGCTCGGGAAGGCGGCGGCCGAGGGCGGAGGCAGGGGCGTGGTGTCCGCCCACACCGGGTCGATGCCCCAGCGGGTGGCGTACTCGTCGGGCAGCACGCCGGCCGGATCCAGGAGTACGGCGAGGAGTTCGTCGTCGCCGGAGGAGTACCACGGGCGGTTCAGGTAGAGCCGCAGGCCCGCGAGGTGCCGGGTCCTGGTCACCGTACGGGTGTCCCGGTCGACCGCGGTGGACCAGCGGAACGTGGGCACCAGGTGGCTGACGTCGGGCGGCTCCGGGCGCCGTGAACTGGGCACGGGCACCGCGATGCCCGGGCCGGTCCGGGTGACGAGTTTCGGGTCGTCGGTGATGGTCGGGTGGAAGTACTCGCGGAACCGGGTCATCGCGGTCGGCGTGTAGGTGAGGTTCCGGTGCCGAGTGTCGCCGAACTCATGGGAGACGGAGGCGAATCCGAAGTCGGCGTCCGCCGGGATCGTGGTGTCCTCCAGATGGGAGAGGTGGGTGAAGCGCTGCGGGCCCGCCTGCGTGACGTCGTCGACCCACTCGCTCCAGGTGCCCTCCACGGCCACGGTGGCGGTGCTCTCCACGTGCACCAGCAGGGTGCTCTCCAGCAGCGCGGACGTCTGTTCCGGCCCCCGGTCCACGCGCGGCCGGTCCAGCTCCGGCGGCCGCAGCGGCTTCTCCACCGCATGCACCAGGTCCAGCCGCACCCACGGGGTGAGCAGCCAGTTCTCGCCCGCCGCGCTGAGCCGCGCGACCAGGTCCCGGTCCCGCTGCGGGAGCGACGCCCAGTAGTCGGAACGGGTCAGCAGGGCCCACTGGTTGAGCAGCGGCAGGTCGGCGGGGTCGAGGTAGCAGCTGAGGTAGACACGGGCGGTCTCGCCCTTCGTGAGGTACACGGTCAGCCGGCGCCACAGCGGGTTGTCCTCGGGCCGCGGCTCGTCGTCGCCCTCCTCGATGCGCAGCACGAACGGCCTGGCCCGCGGCCAGGGGCCGGTGAAGGGGAAGAAGTAGTCACCGGTGGTGCCCGGCAGACCGCGCAGGCAGACACCGCGGGCGAGCGGGTCCGGCAGATAGGGCAGCAGCAGCTGATCGCGGTCGTGGATCACGAACTCGCCGGTCTTCAGGCCCGCGCCCCGGTGGGCCAGTGGCAGCCGGGTGAGCGGCTCGGTGTCCCGGACGCTGTGCTTGGCCACCCGGATCTCGCGGAACCGCAGCAGGTCGGTGCTGGACTCCGGGTCCTCGGGGTCGCTGACCACGGTGTCCAGGAAGGACCCGGACTCCCGGGCGGCGGAGGCGAAGTAGCGTCGGCGTACCTCCTCGGTGACGTCCGGGCCGAACGCCGGGTCGTAGCAGCCGTGCTCCTCGGCCATGCGCAGCGCGCACTTGGGCGGGGCGATGTGCCGCTCGTCGCGGTAGCCGTAACTGCGGTCCAGATGGTCGACGCCGGTGTCGGTGCCGTGGTCCGGGACGTCCGAGCGCCGCACGCTGTACGCGAGCGCGGAGATCTCCGTGCCGTCGTCCTCGACGGTGCTCCTGATGACGAGCCGCTCCGCCGACTCACCTTCGTTGAAGGGTTTCGACGGTACGACCACCGGCTGCGGCACCGGCTCCCAGCGCCGGTAGGTGACCGCCGGGGTGGCCGTCTCCCCGGGGATCTCGGCGGTGGGGTCGAGGCTGTTGCCGGCCAGGTCGACGGCGCGCGCCCGCAGCCGGTAGGCCCGGCCGTAGCGCAGGGCGGGCAGGCTGCCGGGCTGGGCGGTGAACCGGGTCTCCAGCGGTACGTCAGGGGAGACCTCGGGGGCCACTGCCTCCGGCTGGCCGTTCAGGCCGATCGTCCGGCCCGGGCGTGCGGCGACCAGGCTCCAGCCCTCCCAGCCGAACAGCGCCTGGTGGCCGTAGAGTTCGTCGGCCCCGGGCGACTGCCTGGTCACCGCGCTGGTCTTCACGTGGCCCTCGTCGGGCCGGACGGTGAGCGGCACGGGTGCCTCACCGGGGCGGCGGACGGTGTAGGTGCCCTGGCGCCGGCACAGGGAGTGCCAGCTGTGCACCTCTCCGGTCGCCTCGGCGACACCGACGTCCACCCGGTAGCCGCGCACCAGGTCCTCGGCGTGCAGGACGGGGTCGGCGGTACCCGCGGTGCGCTCGCCGTCGGCGCCGATCCGGCCCGCCAGCCGGTGGTCGGCGTCGGCGCACAGGACGGTGAGCCCGCTGCCGCGGGCCGCCGGGGTGCCGGTGCCCAGCTGTTTGCGGGCCGGGACCGTGTCGTCGAGCAGGCCCTGGTCCAGGGCGTCGACCACACGGGCGTAGTCGACGTACTTCAGTGCCGCGCCGTCCACGTCGAGGTCGGTGACCCGGAACGCGTCGGAGCCGAGGTCGAGCATCCGGCCGCGCAGCACGCCCTCGTCGGCGGGCAGGGGCTCGAACCGGCTCCCCGCCCGGTAGCGCACCCTGGTCGCCGGGCGCAGTCCGGGGGCGTGCAGCCGGTCCCGGTCGGGGTGCCCGGCGAAGGAGACCTGGACCGCCCCCTCGTCGGCCAGTCCGGGCGGTGCGGTGAAGACCAGGTCGACGACCAGTCCGAACCTGCGCTGCAGCTCGGGGTAGTCGGCGAGCAGGGTGCACGCCTCGTGGAAGTCGACGCGGTGCGGCTCCGGTTCGGGCTGCGGAGCGGCCGTCCGCGCCGCCGAGGACTGCGTGCGGTCGAAGAAGCGGTGCGCCTCGGCGAAGGCGAAGGCCCTGGCCCGCGCCTCGTAGTCCGGGTTGCCGGTGCGCCGCATGACGCGCGGGGTGTACGGCGACGGGCCGGCGGCCGCCTCGGCGGTCCCGGCGCCGAGCAGGGTGTCGAGGGTGCGGTAGGCCTCGCCCGGGTCGAGCGCGAAGTCCTTCACCCCTGGTGCGATCAGGTCCAGGACCGCGCCGGGTGCCGGGAACTTCCAGCCCTGGTCGAGGTCCGGGTCCGGCGGGCCGCACTCGCTCAGCTCCTGGGCGGCGGCCTCCAGACGCAGGCGCTGGGCGGTGGTGGCGACCGCGACCTCCCGGTACAGGCCGGTGACCTCGGTGTGCACCGCGGCCGCCGGATAGGAGCGGAGGGTCTGCTGAACCGGACCGGCGGCCGTGGCGTTCTTCTTGCCCGGCGGCCTTACCGGGGTGCTGTCGCGGAACAGCGCGGTCCAGGCCCTGCTGTCCGCGGGCGGGAACCGGTCGGCTAGGGCGACGGAGCCGGCCGTGGCGGTCACCGGGCCGCTCGGAGTGCCGTAGAAGTCGAGGGACAGGTGGTCGACGAGGCTGTCTAGTGCCGTCGGCCAGTCGCGCATCCCGTCGTAGTCACCGAGCCGGGTGGATCCGGTGAGCAGCGGGGTGACCAGGACGGAGACCCGCAGGACGTCGTGTCCGGCCGGGTCCTGGCCGGCGATGCCGTCGGGGAGCACGGTCCAGCGCAGGGTGCGTTCTGCGGTCACGGGGTCACCTTCGCGAAGGCGGTGCAGTACTCGGACACGGGGTCCCGTTCTGCTCCGGTCACCGGGTCGGGGTAGACGGACATCAGGTCGGCGAACGAGGGCGGGACGACCGGCGGGGGATCAGTGGCCGGGACGAACCCCTCGGCCAGGGGCGCGGGAGCCGTGCCCGAGCCGGCGAACCGCTTCTCGCAGGTGATCTCCACCGACTCGGAGAAGAACCCGATCTCGATGCTGATCGACAGGGTGGCCCGGCCGACCGCGTAGCCGTCGGTGTAGCCGAGCTCCAGATACAGCTCGATCGAGGCGGAGACCAGGCCGAGCACGTCGACCTCGCCGCGGGCGCGCAGATAGCCGACCAGTTTCACGCCCTTCGCGGTGTCCAGCCGGAAGTACACCCCGGCCATCACCGAGAGACTTCCGCTGGCCACCCCGAAGTTCATGGACACCGCGGCGCCGAACTCCAGGGCCGCCTCCAGCACCGTGATCTCCTGGGCGGAGAGCACGATGCCGAAGTACCCGCCGCCGCCCAGCATGGACACGGTCAGCCGGAACGGCGCCTCCCGGCGGCAGAACGCGAAGCCGACCTCCAGGGCGCTGCCGAGGAACGGCACTTGGAGGGAGGCGCTGAGCGCGATGTTCTCCAGGCTGAACACGCCGACGGCCAGGTTCGGCAGCGGCATCGAGTAGTTCGCCGTGATGCCGGAGGAGGTCACTTCGACGGCCGGCGGATCGCTGAAGCCGTCCAGCGGGATCAGCCGCCGCAGGGTCTCCACGAACGACAGCTCGTTGACGAACCGGACGTGCCCGAACTTCACCTCGATGTCCGGCTTCTTGCCGATCCGCATGGTGAAACGGATCAGCTCGAAGTGGAGTTCCAGGCCCTGGAGCACGCCGGGCACCAGGAGCAGATCGAAGTCGGACAGCGTGCAGGTCACGTCGGCGCCCTGCGGGACGCCCTCGCTCAGCGCGCCGCGGCGGTCCACCACGAGGGTGAGGTGTCCTGCGGCCCGCCCGTCGGACAGCCGGAACAGGGTGTTCGGGGCGTCCGGCCAGTCCCTGAGGTCGGGCGCCCATTCCATCCTGGCGTTCACCACCTCGGCCAGCTTGGCGCCCCTGGCGGCGAGTTGGACCGCGTCCTTGAGGGCCAGGGCGCCGCTCACCGTGCCGTCCCAGGTCGCCACCTGCTGCTGGACCCGTTCCAGGACGGCGCGGACGCCCGGATCCGTGGCGGCGGGCAGGACGGCCCGGAGGTCGGTCAGCGCCGACGAGAAGACGTGGAACGCGTTCTCCACGTCCTCCAGCCCCGGCGCCTGGTCGTCGCCCTTGAGCGCGCCGACGACGAACTCCACCAGGGTGTCGGCGAAGACCGCCGCCGCGTCGGTCGCCCTGATCACCCGATCGGCAATCTCCGGGAACTGCCGCTCCAGCGCGGAGGTGAGCCCGCGCACCCGGCGCAGGTCTCCCAGGAACCCGGTGACGGCGTCGACCGTCTCGGAGAAGAAGTTGGGCGCCTGGAGATTGTCCAGGCCGGTCGCCTCCAGCAGCTTCACCAGCGGGATGACTCCGAACAACCTGGCGTTGGCGCCGAGCAG
Source organism: Streptomyces sp. NPDC058457 (assembly GCF_042720695.1). Lineage (NCBI taxonomy): Bacteria > Bacillati > Actinomycetota > Actinomycetes > Kitasatosporales > Streptomycetaceae > Streptomyces > Streptomyces sp. NPDC058457. Next base: position 19,551 of record NZ_JBHXLU010000040.1, read on the forward strand.
TTGGCCGAAGAACGCCGTCGGGTCGAAGCGGCCCTCCGCGATCGCGGACCAGTCGTGCTCCAGGACGTCCGACGCGTCGGCGCCCGCCGCGCGGGGCAGTTGCGGCGCGGCGACCGGTCCGGTCAGCCGGGAGACACCGGCCACGTCGAAACTCGGGGTCACCAGGGCCCCGGACTGGTCGGCGGAGCGGTGGAAGGACATGGGTGCGGTGTAGAGGACGAGTTCCGCGAACAGCTCGCCGCGGTTGCCGTCCTCGAACGCGTGCTTCGCGTAGGGGGCCGGGTAGCGCAGTGGCAGCGCGGACCGGAACCCGCTCAGGGACCTCACCTGCGGCAGCACCGCGCGCGCCCAGCGCAGCCGGGGGACGAAACGGGGGGCCGCCTCGCTGTCCCCGGCCAGCAGTTCGTCGGTGGTCTCCATGCCCCAGACGGCCTCGGCGAGTTCGAGCGCGGTGTCGCCCGGGGTGGTGCTCGGTGCCATCGCCACCGACTGGCCGCGCAGGGCCGCGGATACGCGTCCGACGGTCGTGGTCCCGTCCGGTGGGCCCGAGGTGGGGCCGGTGTCCTGCCGGTTGTAGTGGTCGGCGACGGCGGTGACGGCGTCGGAGGACTCGTGTGCCGTCTTTCCCAGGAACAGCAGGGGGACCTGGAACTCGACCAGCCTGCCGTCCCGGTCCACGGCGCTGACGGCGAACCGGAAGGCGTCCTCGGGCCGGGCCGGGTCGTTGCCGCTCGCGACCGGGAAGAAGGCGTGCTCGCCCGGCAGGATGCCGTCGAGGTTGACGGGCTCGGCGAGATCCGGGGTCACCTGGGTGAGCAACTGCACGCTGGTGAAGGGGAACAGCAGATGCAGCCGGTCCCGGGGCGGGGCGCCGGGGCCGAGCACCTCCCGGTCGTAGCCGATGACCGGCTCTCGTACGACGACGAACATCCGCTGGCAGAGATAGGCGCCGTGGTCCGGACGGCCGGGATCGAACTTGCGCTCGGTGACCTTGACCAGCTCGGCCCGGTGCCCGAAGGGGCACAGCCGTCCGGCGTACATGACCCGCACGTAGTGGTCCCGGCCGAGCGCCGCGCGGTGCCGCCACTGGGTGACGTCCAGGCCGGTGGGCGGTTTCGGCCAGCGGCCGAGCGAGTCCAGGCCGCCGCCGAGGCTGGACAGGGTCAGGCTCCGCACGTCCACCGGCTCGGGCGGGCGGTCGCCGGTGAGCGCGAAGTCCGAGGTGAGGTGGACCAGTTGATGGCGGTCGCGGGAGTCCAGCGCCATGCGGAACTCGTACTGGCCCGCCGGGGGCAGGATGATCCGGCCCGGTACGAAGTCGGGGTCCCGGGTCCATACGGCCCTCGCGGTCTCCTGCCGCAGCCTGGTGTGCCAGAGGGCGATGCGCTCCTGCGGCTGAGCCGGGCCGAGCGCGGTGGTGTGCGTCCAGCGCGCGTCCTGGGTCGGCGACAGCAGCAGCCGGTACGGCAGTTCGATGCCGGTGCGCGGGTCGGCGGGGTCGGCGAAGGGGTTCTGCGGGCCCGGCGGTGGCTGGGGCGGGCCGGCCTGCGGAGGCTGTCGTGGGCCGGCCCGCGGTGGCTGTGGCCGGCCGGAGTGCGCCGGCGGCAGTGGGGCGGGGTGTGGCGCGCCGACGGGACCGGCCACCGCGGCCAGCGCGGTCTCCGCGCCGTACCGCGCGGTGAGTTCGGCCAGTGCGCGGACCGCCCGCAGGACGTGCTCGGCGCTCCGGCCCGCGAGTGCCTCGGCGAGCCGGGCGGTGGCGGCGGGCGCGGCCGGTGCCACCGCGGCGTCGACCACGCGCAACGGCAGGGTACGCATCGCGGTCAGCAGGCCGGTGACGGAGTAGTCGATCCGGTCCTGTGCACCGACGACGAAGACCAGGGCGCTGCGCCCGGCGATCCGCGCGAGCACGGGCGGGGCGGGGTGGGGTTCACCCGCTCCCGGTTCGCCCTCGGCCGGCAGCCCGGGGGCGGCCTCGAAGAACGCCTGCTCGGTGAGGTGCTGCGGGCCGAAGTCGACCACCAGCAGGCCCTCGACCGCCGGATCGGCTCGCTGGAGTGTTCGCCTGCCGAACGGGGAGGCGTCCAGGCGCAACCCCGGGAAGCTGAATCTCAGATCCAGCAGATCGTCCGTACGTAACAGCCTGATGGGTGCTGGAGTGGGATTCGTTGAGGTCACCAGCCGCTCCTGCCCAGGTGAAGAGAGCCCGCCCCGGGCGATGACCGTAGCCTCGGTCCGACATGTAGATCAATGTGCAAATTCACCCGCAAGGGTGATCGTGTGGCGATGTGCACCCGGATGAGTGAATGATGTTCATGGGTCTTGGCATCGCCAGGTGACGCGACCGGAATGCAAAGGTTGCGGTGTCCGGTACAGCCCCGCACCCCCCGCCCGGACGTAGCGTGAGCCCGTCACCGTATGCCCGCCCCGCAGCAGCACCGGGAGTCCCAGATGGCCCGCTCCGAAGCCCGCGTCCCCACCGACCGCCCCGCCCGCTACGCCAAGCAGCTCGCCTCGCATCTCGGCCGCCGCTCGCAGACCAGCTGGGACGAGGAGACCGGCACCGGCGGCATCGTCTTCCAGAACGGCACCGGCACCCTCACCGCGACCGAGGGCGCCCTGCTGCTCACCGTGGAGACGGACCCCGAGAACCTCGAGCTCCTGGAGAGTGTGGTCGGCCGGCACCTGGTCCGCTTCGGCACCCGTGACGAACTCGTCGTCGCATGGCACCGCGACAACGGGGAGCAGGGCACCACCCAGAGCAACCCCGAGGACCCGATGCCCCACTGAGCCCGGCCGGAGACCGGTCTAGTCGAACTGGCTCGGCAGGGGTGCCGGGGTCTTGCCGGACAGCACGTCCTTGAGGCGCTGGGCGCCGTTCTGTACGGCCAGGGCGGTGCTGTCGTGGTCGACGCCGGCCAGGCCGCCGTTGGTGACCGCCGCCCCGGAGGCGCCGACGCGCATCGCCGCGACGTCCAGGGTGGTGGTGGCGGGCTGTCCGTTGGAGGTGCCCTGGACGGTCACCGTGAGCGCCGCCAGTGCGTCGGCCACCTTGGGCGGTTCCTTGTACTCGACGACCTGCACGGTCCGCCGGCTGCCGTCCGAACCGGTGGCCGTGAACTGGTTGCACTTCTCCGGGAGGCTCTTCAGCCAGTCGATGGTGGCGTCCATCTTGGCCTGGCCGTAGTCCCCGACCTGGTACAGCATCCGGGAGTTGTCCGCGGTGAAGCCGCGCAGCCCGGAGGCGCCGGTGGCGCGGCCCAGCAGGGTGTCGGAGTAGAGGCTGTCCAGCAGCCGCTGGCAGTCGGCGGCGTCGGCCTTGCCGCTGAGGAAGTCGGCGACGTCGACCTTGCCGACCAGCATCTGGTTGCGCCAGGTGGCGGCATCACTTGCCAGCTGCCAGTCGTCCTCGATGTCGGCCGGCGTGATCAGCGCGGCCTGTGCTCCGGCGCCGGTGAGGGCGGGGGTGCGCGACGGGTCCGGGGAGCGCTCGGCGGCGGGGGAGACGGCCGCGGCCTCGGGGGAGCCGCTGCCGTCCGAACATGCCGCGGTGGCGAACAGGGTCCCCGCCGTCAGGGCCGTGGCGAGAACACGCGCGGGTCGGGACGGACGGTTCATCGCGACTGCCTCCTCGGGAACGCGGTAGGTCCCTCCACGCCACCACCGCCCGTGAGCGCCGACCACTCGCACGTGCCATTCGGGTGAGCCTCAGGATCCGGCCGCCGCGACCCGTACCCGTCGGCTGCCGCAGCGCGGGCACACCGCGTCCGTGAGCGGCGACGGTACGGCCCGGCCGGCCTCGTCCACGTACTCCAGGGTGCTCTGCAGCTCGGGGTCGGCGACCGGGTCGGTGAAGAACACCGCCTGGAAGGTGGCCTCCCAGGCGTGGCCGCACCGCCCGCAGTGGAACGCGAAGGTCTCGGGCACGGCGCCGGGGACGGGTCCGGGACCCGGGGGCTCGGTCATCGGTTCCGGCTCCTGTCACTCGGCCTCCGCCACCCAGCGCACCGCCCCTCCCGGCGGGCGGCAAGTCGGGGCCGGGTGTCTCAGGCGTGGACGCCCCCTTGACGCCGGGCGGAGGCCGATCGACACTCCAGATGGGAATCCTAGTGAAAAGGTAGGGAAAGATGGGTCGCCTGCGCACGCTCACCGGCAGACACCGCCGCGAGAGCCCCGCGCCCTGGGCCGGTCCCCTGCTCACCTCCCGCCGCCACATCGACCTGCTACGGGTGTGCGGCGCCACCGGCCGCAGAGGCTGAGCGCCCGATCCCGGCCGCACGGGCCGGGAGTCCACCAGCCTGGACCCACCAGGGCGCACCGGAACCCACTCGGATCCCACTGAACCCACCGACGAACGCTTCCGCCGCGCGTACGCCCGCGCGCCCGCCCCCGGGGAGACGCATGTCCATCGCTCCACTCGCCGCCCTGCCCTCCGTCCGTACCGCCGCCGCCTTCCGGGGCCGCATCGGCCGGGACGCGCGCAGCGGCCACTACGCCGTGCCGCGCCGCTACCGGCTCCACCTCTCCACCGCCTGTCCGGACGGCCTGCGCATCGCCGTCGGCCACAGCCTGCTGGCCCTGGACGACTGTTGTCCGGTCACCTTCCTGCCCGCGGTCCCGGACTGTCCCGACGGCAGCCATCCGGCGCTGCGCCCGCTGTACGAGGCCAGCGCCCACCGCTACTCGGGACCGGCACTTGCGCCGGTGTTCAGCGACGACTGGTCCGGCCGTATCGTCAGCACCCACAGCCGGGACATCCTGCGCGACCTGGACCGGCACTTCGGCGACGGCGTCGCCCGGCTCTACCCGTGCGGTGCCGAGGCCGAGATCGAGGCCGTCGAGCGGCTGTGCGCCGAGGACATCGAGCAGGCCGCACAGCGGGCCGGCCGCGAGGGCGGCGACCCGGAGGCGCTGGCGGTGCTGCTCGCCGCCCTGGACGGTCTGGAGCGCCGGCTGACCGGCGTGGAGTTCCTGGTCGGCGGGCAACTCACCGCCGCGGACATCGAGTTGTGGGTGACCCTGGTGCAACTCGACACCGTGCACCGCAACCACCTGGACGCCGCCGCCGTGCACGCCATCGCCGGTCACCCGGTGCTGTGGGCCTACGCCCGGCGGCTGGCCGCCCACCCGGCCTTCGGCGCCCACCTCGACCTCGACGGCATCGCCCGCCGCCACCACGGCCGTTGCCAGGGCCTGGAGGCCGCCGGCGCGGCCGTCCAGATCCTGGACTGGGCGGGCCACGCGGCGGACGCACCCGGCGTTCCGCGCAGGTGAGAGCGGCCCGAACCGTTTCGCCAGTCGGACAGGCGTTGACATTCGTTCGGGCAACTGCGTTACTTACGGACCAGAACGGTCATGAGTGTCAGCGTCAAGCCCTGGCTTGCTGACCGGCAACCCTCGCATCGCGGTGGGGTGCCCCAGGTGACGACCGGACCGACGACGTTTCGGCAAGCGACGATTCGGTAAGCGCGAGGCCCCCGGGGCCGGCTCGACAGTGACAGGTGACGGACATGTACGCAGCTTCCAGGACGGCCCAGCGCCGCGCCGTGGGCTGCGTACGCCCGTACCCGAGCCCGCTCGTCGCCGACCGTGCCGTCGACCTGCTCCGTGTCAACAGCGCCCTGTGTAGCGCGTGTACCGCACCGGGCTGTGCCCGCTGTCGGGTCTGACCAGGCCTTTTAGCCGGTTTCCCGCAGCTCAGCACCCCAGCGTCCCCGTCGAAACACCGGCCGCCCGGTGTGCCGCCGTCCGCCCAGCCCCGTGCCCCGCGCGCCTCCGCGCATCGTGCCGTGCCCGAACACGGCACGGTGCGCGGCCCCCGCCGCGGGACACGTGGGTGTCCGACTCCGCCGGAGCCCGCCATGAGTGAACCCCCAGGCGCCACGATCGCTGCCCCCGAGGCGCCCCCCGCAGCCGACGAGCCGTCAAAACCCCTGGCCGCACAGCGAGTTCTGCCGCTGCGCAGGCCGGGCCGGTGGATCGCCACCGCCGTCGTCCTGGTCCTCGTCGTCCAGTTCGCCCACGGACTGGTGACCAACCCGTTCTACCAGTGGGACCGTTTCGGCTACTGGTTCCTGCGGCCGACCATCCTCGACGGACTGGTCATCACCCTCGAAGTCGCCGCCTACAGCGCGGTGTTGGGCCTCCTCGGCGGCATCCTGCTCGCCCTGGCCCGGCTCTCGAAGAGCCCGGTGCTGCGCGCGGTCAGCTGGACCTACGTGTGGGCGCTGCGCTCCATCCCGCTCATCGTGGTCCTGCTCTTCCTCTACAACTTCAGCGCCCTGTACAAGACGTTGAGCATCGGCGTCCCCTTCGGACCGGCCTTCTTCTCCTTCGACGAGTCGAAGCTCGCCACCGACATGGTGGTCGCCGTCATCGGCCTCAGCCTCAACGAGGCCGCCTACGCGGCCGAGGTGGTCCGCGGCGGCATCCTCTCCGTGGACCAGGGCCAGCACGAGGCGGCCGCCGCGCTCGGCCTGCCCAAGGGCTACCAGTTCCGGAAGATCGTGTTCCCGCAGGCGCTCAGGTCGATCACCCCGAACTACGTCAACCAGCTGATCGGCCTGATCAAGAGCACCTCGCTGGTCTTCTACGTCTCGCTGCTCGACCTCTTCGGATCCGCGCAGAGCATGGGCTCCACCTACCCCGGGGACATCGTGCCGCTGCTCCTGGTGGTGACCGTCTGGTACCTGATCCTGACCAGCATCGTCTCTGTCGTCCAGTTCTACGTCGAGCGGTACTACGCCCGCGGCGCCACCCGCACGCTGCCGCCGACCCCCTTGCAGAAACTGCGCACCGGCCTCACCGACCTGCGCGCCCGTATCCGCCGGGAGGCCGCGGTATGACCATCACCGACAGCGTGGAGACGGCCCCCGCCGCCCTGGAGATATCCGGCGTCCACAAGTGGTACGGCACCCACCGCGTCCTCGACGGCATCGACCTGACCATCCGCCCCGGCGAGGTCACCGTCATCCTCGGCCCGTCCGGCTCCGGCAAGTCCACTCTCCTGAGGGTCATCAACCACCTGGAGAAGCCCGAGATCGGCCATGTCAGCATCAACGGCGAGCCGATCGGCGTGAAGCGGCAGGGCGACCGGCTGAAGGAGCTGAGCGAGCGCGCCATCCTGGCCCAGCGCGGCCGGATCGGCTTCGTCTTCCAGAACTTCAACCTCTTCCCGCACCTGACCGTGCTGGACAACGTGGCCGCCGCCCCGGTCGCCACCGGAAAGCTCACCAAGCCCGAGGCCCAGGCCCTGGCCAAGGAACTCCTGGAACGGGTCGGCCTCGGCGAACGCGTCGGCGCCTATCCCCGCCAGCTCTCCGGCGGCCAGCAGCAGCGGGTGGCCATCGCCCGCGCCCTCGCCCTGCGCCCCGGTGTGATCCTCTTCGACGAGCCGACCTCCGCCCTGGACCCCGAACTCGTCGGTGAGGTCCTCGCCGTCATCAAGGACCTGGCGACCAGCGGCACCACCCTCGTCATCGTCACCCACGAGATCGGCTTCGCCCGCGAGATCGCCGACCGTGTCGTCTTCATCGACGGCGGCCGGATCGTCGAGCAGGGCCCGCCCTCCCAGGTGCTCGACAAGCCGCAGCACGAGCGGACCAGGGACTTCCTCAGCAAGGTCCTCTGAACCGCCGTACCCACAGATCTCCCCCCACGTCTCTCTCATCTCATCCAGTCACAAAGGACGACCATGCCTGCCCACTTCACCCGACGCAGCCTGATACGCGGCATCACCGCGGCGACCGCGGTCGCCTCCCTCGCCACCGGGCTCGCCGCCTGCGGGGGCGACAGCGACGCGGCCACCACCACCTCCGCCGCGAAGACCGGCGAGGTCGTCGTAGGACAGGTCTCCAACGGCGCCGCCACCCAGACCACGATCAAGGTCTCCGAGGTCAAGTCCATCAGCGCCGAACTGCCCGACTCCGTCAGGAAGAGCGGCAAGCTCGTCATCGGCGAGGGCGCCCTGCCCGCCGGGTTCCCGCCCCTGGCCTACGTCGGCAGCGACCAGAAGACCCTCACCGGCTCCGAGCCCGACCTCGGCCGCCTGGTCGCCGCGGTCTTCGGCCTCAAGCCCGAGATCCAGAACGCCACCTGGGAGAACATGTTCGTCGGCATCGACAGCGGCAAGGTCGACGTGGCCTTCTCCAACGTCACCGACACCGAGGAGCGCAAGAAGAAGTACGAGTTCGCCTCCTACCGGCAGGACAACCTCGCCTTCACCGTCCCGAAGAAGAGCACCTGGAACTTCGACGGCGACTACGAGAACCTCGCCGGCAAGACCGTCTCCGTGAGCGCCGGCACCAACCAGGAGAAGATCCTCCTGGAGTGGAAGAAGAAGCTGGAGAGCGAGGGCAAGAAGCTCACCGTCAAGTACTTCCAGGACAGCAACAGCGTCTACCTGGCCCTGTCCAGCGGCAAGATCGACGCCTACCTCGGCCCCAACCCCGGCATCGCGTACCACAACAAGCAGACCGAGAACACGCCCAACGCCACCCGCACCGCGGGCACCTACTCCGGCGCGGGCGCCAGCCTCCAGGGCCTGATCGCGGCCACCGCCAAGAAGGACAGCGGCCTCGCCAAGCCGCTGGCGGACGCCATCAACTACCTGATCAAGAACGGTCAGTACGCCGAGTGGCTCAAGGCCTACAACCTCTCCAACGAGGCCGTCGCCAAGTCCGAGGTCAACCCGCCCGGACTGCCGCTCGACAACTCCTGATCACCTGTCTAGAAGCAACCCTGCAAGGCAAGAAAGGACCGCGCCTCCGTGACGCTCCAGACCCACCTCCACGGAGGCGGGGCCCCGCTTGCACCCGACCCGGCCCCGCTCGACAACGCCGTCTGGTCAGCCCTCGCCGGCCCGCACGCCCACCTTGCGGAGCGGGTCGGCCGGGCGGCCCGCTATCCCGACGACGTCTACGCCTACGCCGCCCTCGCCGACCCCACCGACCCGGCGGCCTGGGCCGACCTGCACACGCTCGTCGGCCCGGGAACGACCGTGAAGATCAAGCCGGTCGAGGCGGCGCCGCCCGGCTGGGCGGTGGTCGGCGGCGGGACGGGCGTCCAGTTCGTGGACACGGCACTCCGGGCCGAGCCCGCCCCCGAGGCGGTACGGCTCGGGCCGGACGACGTGCCCGAGATGCTGGACCTGGTCGCCCGCACCGAGCCCGGCCCGTTCCGCACCCGGACCGTCGAGATGGGCACCTATCTCGGCATCCGGCACCGCGGGCGGCTGATCGCCATGGCGGGGGAGCGATTGCGGCTGCCCGGCTGGACGGAGATCAGCGCCGTCTGCACCGACCCGGAGCACCGGGGCCGGGGCCTGGCCACCCGCCTGATCCGCGCGGTCGCCGCCGGGATCCGGCAACGCGGGGACACCCCGTTCCTGCACGCGGCCCCGGGCAACGCGAACGCGATCCGGCTGTACGAGTCGATCGGCTTCACCGAGCGGCTGCGCGGCCGCACCCTGCTGGTGCGCAGCCCGGGAACAACCACGGAAACCGGTCTGTTGTGACTCACGACGAGATGTACGCGGAGCAGGCCGGAAGATCTGGGAGGTGGGGGACGTGACACGTGTCCTTAGCCCCAGCCGCCGTACCGTCCTGCACTCCCGGCCGCACATCGACCTCCAGCGCGTGGCCGGCGCGCTCTGTTGCTCCTGATCAGTTGTCCCCGCCGCGCCCCGTCTCCGGCGCGCCCTCGTACGGACCCTCAGGAAGGCACCCCTGTGTCCTCATCTCCCGCTTCCCGCCTGCACCTCGCCGTCGCCCTGGACGGCACCGGCTGGCACCCCGCGTCCTGGCGCGAGCCGGTCGCCCGCCCCCGCGAGCTGTTCACCGCCGGCTACTGGGCCGACCTGGTCGCCGAGGCCGAGCGCGGTCTCATCGACTTCGTCACCATCGAGGACGGCCTCGGCCTGCAGTCCTCGCACTACGGCGAGCTCGACGGCCGCACCGACCAGGTCCGCGGCCGCCTGGACGCCGTCCTGATCGCGTCCCGGATCGCGCCCCTGTCCAGCCACATCGGCCTGGTGCCGACGGTGATCGCCACCCACACCGAGCCGTTCCACATCTCAAAGGCGATCGCCACCCTGGACTACGTCAGCACCGGCCGCGCCGGGCTGCGGGTGCAGATATCCGCCCGCCCGAACGAGGCGGACCACTTCGGCCGGCGCGCCTTCCCGCCGATCGACCTGGCGGAACTGCAGTCCCCGGCCGGGCAGGAGCGGCTCGCCGAGCACTTCGACGAGGCCGCCGACCACGTCGAGGCCGTGCGCCGGCTCTGGGACAGCTGGGAGGACGACGCCGAGATCCGGGACGCCGCCACCGGCCGCTTCGTCGACCGCGACAAGCTGCACTACATCGACTTCGAGGGCCGGCACTTCAGCGTCAAGGGCCCCTCCATCACGCCGCGCCCGCCGCAGGGCCAGCCGCTCGTCACCGCCCTCGGCCACCAGACCGTCCCCTACCGGCTGATCGCCCGCCAGGCCGACGTCGGCTACGTCACCCCGCGGGACGGCGCCGACGCCCGCGCGATCGTCACCGAGATCCGCGCCGAGCAGGAGGCCGCCGGGCGGGCCGGGGACACGGTGCACATCTTCGGCGACCTCGTGGTCTTCCTCGACGACGACCAGGCCACGGCCGACGCCCGCAAGGAGCGCCTCGACGCCCTCGACGGCGGCGCGTACACCAGCGACGCCCGGATCTTCACCGGAACGGCCGCTCAACTCGCCGACCTCCTTGAGGAGTTCGCCGCCGAGGGCCTCACCGGATTCCGGCTGCGGCCCGCCGTACTCGGCCACGACCTGCCGCGGGTCACCGCGGACCTGGTCCCGGAACTCCAGCGCCGCGGCCGCTTCCGCACCGCCTACGAGGCGGACACCCTGCGCGGCCTGCTCGGGCTCGCCCGCCCCGCCAACCGCTACGCCGCCGCGACCGCCTGAGCCGGAAGGACCGCACCCGACATGAGCAAGCCCCTGAAGCAGATCCACCTGGCCGCGCACTTCCCCGGCGTCAACAACACCACCGTGTGGAGCGATCCGGCCGCCGGCAGCCACATCGAGTTCAGCTCCTTCGCCCACTTCGCGAAGACCGCCGAACGCGCCAGGTTCGACTTCCTGTTCCTCGCCGAGGGCCTCAGGCTCCGCGAACAGGGCGGGAAGATATACGACCTGGACGTGGTCGGCCGACCCGACACCTTCACGATCCTCGCCGCGCTGGCCGCCGTCACCGACCACCTCGGTCTCACCGGCACCATCAACTCCACCTTCAACGAGCCCTACGAGGTGGCCCGCCAGTTCGCCAGCCTCGACCACCTCTCCGGCGGCCGGGCCGCCTGGAACGTGGTCACCTCCTGGGACGCCTTCACCGGCGAGAACTTCCGGCGCGGCGGCTTCCTGCCGCAGGACGAGCGCTACTCCCGTGCCAAGGAGTTCCTCGCCACCGCGAACGAGCTCTTCGACTCCTGGCACGGCGACGAGATCCTCGCCGACCAGGCCACCGGCGCCTTCCTGCGCGACGCCGGGGCCGGCTCCTTCGTGCACAAGGGTGCCCAGTTCGACATCCACGGCCAGTTCAACGTGCCGCGTTCCCCGCAGGGCCGCCCGGTGATCTTCCAGGCCGGCGAGTCCGACGAGGGCCGCGAGTTCGCCGCGTCCGGCGCCGACGCGATCTTCAGCCGGTACGCCACCCTCGACGCCGGCCAGGCCTTCTACACCGACGTGAAGTCCCGCCTCGCCAAGTACGGCCGCCGCCCCGACGAACTGCTGATCCTGCCCGCCGCCAGCTTCGTCCTCGGCGACACCGACGAGGAGGCCGAGGAGATCGCCCACCAGGTGCGCCGCCAGCAGGTCAGCGGCGCGACGGCACTCAAGCACCTGGAGTTCGTCTGGAACCGGGACCTGTCGTCGTACGACCCGGAGGGGCCGCTGCCCGACGTCGACCCGCTGGTCGGCGAGGAGCACATCTCCCGGGGCCGTGCCCAGGTCAGGATGTACCGCGACCCGATCGCCATCGCCCGCGAGTGGCGCGAGCTCGCCGAGGCCAACAAGTGGTCCATCCGCGACCTCGTGATCAACACCGGCAACCGGCAGACCTTCGTCGGCTCCCCGGCCACCGTCGCCCGCACCATCAACGACTTCGTGCAGGCCGACGTCTCCGACGGCTTCATCCTGGTCCCGCACATCACCCCCGGCGGCCTCGACGGCTTCGCCGACACGGTCGTACCGCTGCTCCAGGAGCAGGGCGTCTTCCGAACCGAGTACGAGGGCACCACCCTCCGCGACCACCTCGGCCTCGCCCACCCCGACGAGCCCCGGGGCGAGCGGGTGGCGTCGTGAGGGTCCTGGCGATCACCCTGATCGTGCACCGCCCGGATCCGGTCACGGGGAGACAGAAGTCCACCCACGACCGGTTCCGCGAGGTCCTCGACAACGCCGTGTTCGCCGAGGAGTTGGGCTTCGACGGCTTCGGGGTGGGGGAGCGGCACGAGCGCCCGTTCATCTCCTCCTCCCCGACGGTCGTACTCAGCCATGTCGCCGCGCTCACCCGGCGCATCCGGCTGTTCACCGCGGTGACCACGCTGAGCCTGCTGGACCCCGTCCGGGCGTACGAGGACTACGCGACCCTCGACCACCTCTCCGAGGGCCGCCTCGACCTGATCATCGGCAAGGGCAACGGCACCGCCCAGCGCGAGCTGTTCCACGTCACGCCCGAGGACCAGTGGGACCGCAACGCCGAGAGCTACGAGGTGTTCCGGCAGCTGTGGCGGCAGGACAAGGTGACCGCCAAGACCCGCTTCCGGCCGGAGCTGACGGACGCCGAGGTCTGGCCGCGCCCCTACCAGCGGCCGGTCCGCGTCTGGCACGGCAGCGCCACCAGCAAGGAGTCCGTCGACCTCGCCGCCCGCTCCGGCGACCCGCTGTTCTCCGCGAACGTCACCAACCCCGTCGAGCCGTACGCCGAGTTGGTCCGGTACTACCGGGAACGCTGGGAGCACTACGGCCACGACCCGGCGGACATCGCGGTCGGCGCGGGTACCGCGGGCCTCCTGGTGGCGCCCACCACCCAGCAGGCGCTGGCCGCGTACCGCCCGGTGTTCGAGGCGAACCTGGCCTTCTTCCGGCGGGCCGGACTGCCGGTCGTCTTCGAGACCCTGGAGGACTTCGCCGAGCGCAGCTCGGCGCTGATCGGCAGTCCGCAGCAGGTCATCGAGAAAGTGCACCGCTACAACGAGCAGTTGGGGCACACCGTCCTGCATCTGCACGCCGACGCCGGTGGGCTGACAGATGCTCAGCACCGTGACTCGCTGGAGCTGTTCCAGTCGGCGGTGGCCCCGGTGCTGCGCAAGGACATCCCCGACCCACCGTTCCCGTGGGCACCCGTACACCCGGCCGCCGAGGAGCCCGCACATGTCTGACATCCCGCTCGGCGTCCTCGACCTGGTGCCGATACCGAGCGGTGCCACCGCCGCCGACGCGCTGCGCAACTCCGCCGAACTCGCGCAGCGCGCCGAGGAGTTCGGCTACGCCCGCTACTGGTTCGCCGAGCACCACCTCAACCCGGGGGTGGCCGGTACCTCCCCCGCGGTGGTCCTGGCACTGACCGCCGCCGCGACCTCCACGATCCGTCTCGGCTCCGGCGCCGTACAACTCGGCCACCGCACCGCGCTGTCCACGGTCGAGGAGTTCGGCCTCCTCGACGCCCTGTTTCCGGGCCGCCTCGACCTGGGCCTGGGCCGTTCCGGCGGCCGCCCGCCCGGGGAGAAGGCGGCCGCGCCGACGGCGACCCCGGTGGTCGACGGCCGGGCGCCCAACGGCCTGGTCATCCCGCCCCGCTTCTCCCTCGCCCGCCTGCTCGGCTCCCCGCGGATCGCTCTCCACCGCAAGCTGCTCCTGCTCCCGAACGCCGAGTCCCAGGACTACGCCGAACAGATCGACGACATCCTCGCGCTGCTCGCCGGGACCTACCGCACCGAGGACGGTGCCGAGGCGCACGTCGTGCCCGGCGAGGGCGCCGAGGTCGAGGTGTGGATCCTGGGCAGCAGCGGCGGCGAGAGCGCCCAGGTCGCGGGCGAGCGGGGCCTGCGTTTCGCCGCCAACTACCACGTCAGCCCGGCCACGGTCCTGGAGGCGGTGGACGGCTACCGCACGTACTTCCAGCCCTCGGACGTCCTCGACAAGCCGTACGTCAGCGTCTCCGCCGACGTCGTGGTCGCCGAGGACGACGCCACCGCCCGCGAACTCGCCACCGGCTACGGCCCCTGGGTCCGCAGCATCCGTACCGCCGAGGGCGCCATCCCCTTCCCCACCCCCGAGGAGGCGCGGGCGCACGTCTGGACGGACGAGGACCGGGAGCTGGTCCAGGACCGCCTCGACACCCGGTTCGTGGGCAGCCCGCAGCACGTCGCCGACCGCCTGGAACAGCTCCAGGAGGCCACCGGCGCCGACGAGTTGCTCATCACCACCATCACCCACGACCAGGCCGACCGGGTCCGCTCGTACGAACTGCTCGCGGCGGAGTGGCGCCGGCGCTGAGGCTCACACCTGGTCGGCCACCAGCTCAAGGAGCCGGTGGCCGACCGTTCCCGAGAACCACTCGGCATGGCCGACGTAGTACTCGTACGCCAGCCGGGCGTTCGCGGGCGACCGGGTGACGCCGTGGAAGTAGTCCAGCTCGGACAGGGCGAACTCGGCGTGGACCAGGGGGAGAAGAGCGGGCAGGGCCGCCGATTCGGCGGCGCTCAGCGGGCGCACCGACCGGTATCCCCGGAGCAGTTCGACCGCGTGCTTCTCCTGGACCGGACGGTCGGGATGCAGCCACTGCACGGTGTTGCGTTCCAGGGCCGTGGCCAGGTCGTGCACGGCGGTGGTGCGGTCGCTCATCCCGAAGTCCAGGACCGTGGCGACCTCGCCGTCCTCGCCCCAGAGGAGGTTGGAGGCGTGCCAGTCGTTGTGGGTCCAGAGGGGGCTGAGCGCCGGGAGGTGCGGGGCCAGGTGCTCGTGGCGCGGGAGCAGCACGCGGTGGGTGTCCTCGCGCCAGGGGAGATCCGCCAACGCCGTTGCCAGTCGCGGCCGTTCGGATATGTACGTGTTCAGCGCGGCCCAGGGGTCCGGGGCCGCGAACACCGTGAAGGAGGCGACCAGCGGCTGTGGTGAGCGGCGCGGTGCGGCGAAACCCTCCGCCGCCAGGTGCAGCCGGGCCAGCGCCTCGCCGGCCGCCCGGGCATGGGCCGTACCGAGGAACGGCGACCAGGACAGCGCGTCCCGGTACAGGTCGGTGCCGGTCCCGGCCGAGTGGACCTCGTACGTCCACTCGCCGCGCTCCACCAGGTCCAGGACCTCCACCACGGGTGCCCCGCGCTCCCGCAGGTGCCGGAGAAACGCGTGCTCCTCCGCCAGACCCTGCGGGGTGCGTACGCAGACATGGTGCCGTTTCACGAACAGCCGCCGTCCGCCCCGGTCCACGACGGCCGCCGCCGACAGCGGGCGCGGGCTGCGCCACACCACCCGGGCCGGACCGGTCACGGCCGTGACCTCGGTGTCGGTCAGCGGCGGCCAGTCAGGTTCGACCGGCTCGGTGCCCAGACCGTGGGCGAGATGTGAACTCATGGGGTCCGCACCGCCGTTGTGCCGCGCAGGGAGTCCAGGATCC
Organism: Streptomyces sp. NPDC058457; assembly: GCF_042720695.1. NCBI lineage: Bacteria > Bacillati > Actinomycetota > Actinomycetes > Kitasatosporales > Streptomycetaceae > Streptomyces > Streptomyces sp. NPDC058457. The sequence goes on from NZ_JBHXLU010000040.1 coordinate 35,201, forward strand.
GGCGTTCCGTCGCCGCGAACCCGGGTGCCGTGAAGTCGTCGGCGCTGCGCGGGCGGGGCAGCGGGACCTCGACGCGGTCCACCACCGCGGCCGGGCGCGGGGACAGGACGTGGACGGTGTCGGCGAGCAGCACCGCCTCCCGGATGTCATGGGTGACCAGGACGACCGTCCAGCGGTGCCGCTGCCACATGCCGGCCAGCCACAGCTGCATCTCCGTGCGGGTCAGCGAGTCCAGCGCGCCGAAGGGCTCGTCGAGGAGCAGCACCGGCCGCTCCAGGACCACCGTGCGCAGCAGCGCGGCCCGCTGCCGCATGCCTCCGCTGAGCTGGGCGGGGTACGCCTTCTGGAAGCCGTCGAGGCCGAAGTCGGCGAACAGCGCGTCGGCCCGCGCCCGCGCCTCCCTCTTCCGCACGCCCTGTGCCTCCAGGCCCAGTGCGGTGTTGTCGAGGACCGTCCGCCACGGGAACAGCAGGTCCTTCTGCGGCATGTAGGCGACCTTGCCGGATGCCACCCCGGCCGGCTCGCCCTCCACCAGCACCTGACCGGAGGTCGGTTGGTCGAGCCCGGACACCAGGTTGAACAGGGTGCTCTTGCCGCTGCCGCTGGGTCCGATGACGGCGGCGAACTCGCCTGGCTCCACGGTGAGGTCGAGGCCCCGCAGGACCTCCAGTGAACCGAAGGACTTGCCCACGCCCGCGATGCGCAGACTGCTCATTTCCCGGCCTTTCGTTCCCAGGGCAGCACCAGCCGCTGCAGCAGACAGGTGGCTCCGAACAGGGCGATGCTCAGCGCGGCCGTCACCGCGACCGCCGCGAACACCAGGTCGGTCCGGAACGCGCTCTTCTGGGCCTGCATGTAGATCCCGAGCCCCGACTCGGCGCCTGCGTACTCGGCGAACACCGCGCCGACCACGGCGTAGGTGATGCTCACGCGCAGCCCCGCGAAGAAGTACGGCATCGCGCTCGGCACCCGCACCAGCCGGAACGCCCGCCAGCGGCCGGCTCCCAGTGAGCGCAGCAGCCGCATGGCCTCCCGGTCGGTCGCCGCGAAGCCCGCGGCCAGGTTGGCGGCCAGTGGGAAGAACGTCGTCAGCGTGACCACCAGCATCTTGGGCAGCAGCCCGAAGCCGAACCAGATGATCAGCAGGGGCGCCACGGCCACGATCGGGATCGTCTGGGAGGCGACCAGGAGCGGGTACAGGCCCCGGCGGGCGGCGGCGGAGAAGTCCAGCACCACCGCCACCAGCCAGGCCGCCGTGAACGACAGGGCGAAGCCGAGCAGCGTCTCCTGGAGCGTGGGCAGCGTCTGGTCCCACAGGTCCTGGCGGTTCGCCCAGCCCTGCTCCACCACCCGGGCGGGGGAGGGCAGGGTGGTCGGGTCGACCCCGGCCGCCGTCACGTACAGCTGCCAGCCGCCGACGACCACGGCGAGCACCAGCAAGGGCGGCCACAACGACCGCAGCACCGGCCTCACTTGGCGTCCGGGAGGTAGGCGTTGGTGAAGAAGGTCGAGGTGTCCGGCGCCTTGGTGAGCTTCTTGCCGTTCGCGTCGACGAGCAGCCCGGCGCCGTACTCGAAGTCGGCGAAGGCCTTCCAACGGGCCGCGCTCTGCGTCCCGATCGTGCCGTCGGCGCCCTTGTAGTACTCCTTGGCCAGCAACTGCGAACTCTCCTTCACCAGCTTGGTGTTGGTGAGCACGCTCTTGTTGGCGGCGATGAGCAGGTCGGCGGCCTGGCCGGGGTTCTCGGCCGCGTAGCGGTAGCCCTTGTCGACGGCCGCCAGGAACTTCTTCGCCACCGCCGGGTTCTTCTTCAGGAACTGGTCGGAGGACGCGATCAGCGTGGAGTAGATCGCCGGGAAGCCGTAGTCGGAGAGCTGGAAGTCCTTCAGCGGCTTCCCGCTGAGCTTCGCCTCCAGGCCCTCCCAGGTCGGCATCGGCATCGCGAAGTCCGCCTTGCCGGCGTACAGCGCCGCGTACGCCGAGGTGTTGAGGGTGACCTGCCTGAAGTCGCCCTTGCCACCCGCGTTCTTGATCACCTTCTGCAGCAGCGGCTTCTCGTAGGGGGCGCCGAACCCGGCGTAGGTCTTGCCGTCCAGGTCCTTCGGCGAGGTGATGTCGGTGCGGTCGGCACGTACCGAGACGGTCACGTCCGTCTTCTGCGTGACGGCGTAGACGGAGGTGATGTCCTGGCCGGCCGCGCGGGCCGTGGTGACACCCTCCTGGTAGGAGATGCCGAAGTCGGCCTTGTGGCTCGCGATCAGGGTCTCGGGCGCGGTCGAGCCGTAGGGCACGATCCTCAGATCGATCCCGGCGTCCTTGAACCAGCCCTTGGCCTGGGCGACGTAGATGCCGGTGTGGTTGGTGTTGGGGGTCCAGTCCAGGGCCAGGGTGACGGTGGTGGTGCCGTCCTTGGCGGCCGCCGTGGAGTCGGCGTCGGCAGAGCAGGCGGTGGTGACGGCGAGGAGGGCCAGGGCGGCGAGGGCCGGCAGCGCGGTGCGGCGGAGCATGGTGGAGGGTCCTTCGTACGGGGGAGGGGAGTCGGGCGGCGGTGCGGGGCGGTCAGGCCCGACACAGCGCGCTGTCCACCCGCTTGAAGTCGACGGCGAGCCGCCGGGTGAGCAGGGTCATGCGGTCACGTCCAGCAGGCTGTTGGTGAAGGACCGGTTCCAGTCGTGGTCGTGCGCGATGGCACCGTTCTCGGCGAGCCAGTGCGCGTAGGGGCCCATCCGGCCCTCGTCGATCACGCCCCAACGGCCTTCCGGGTCCGTCCACGTCGGCGCGATCAGGGCGAGGGAGCGGGCGATGAGCGGACGCGGGAAGTACGGGATGACCCGCTCCAGCATCTCCAGCGTGGCGTCGGGCTCGTGGGCGGCGGTGGCGTATCCGCGGGCCGTCACAGCCAGGAAGTCCCGTACCAGAGAAGGCTGTTCGTCGAGCAGTCGCTCGCTGGTTCCCAGCAGGTAGCTGTGGTAGCGGGGCGCGCCTATCTCGTCGACCGGCCAGGTCAGCCGACTGTGCTCGGGCAGGTCGCCGCGCAGGGCGTCCCAGGACCAGTAGTTGCCGAAGGTGGCGTCCGCCTCGCCGGCCTCGATGTCGTCCACCGTGAGTTCGCGGGAGCCCGCGTCGACGGTGATCACCGCGTCCGGGTCGCCGCCGTCCGCCGCCACCAGATGGCGGACCATGGCCCGTCCGCGCGGGGTCGGGTTGTAGGCGAGACGGCGGCCCGCCAGGTCCCGGGGGCGGGTGATGCCGGTCGAGGTCGTGGTCTGGATCGCCTCCAGGCCGCGGTGGTTGACCGCGGCGACGGCCACCAGCGGCTGGCCCAGCGACGCCCGGCGGGCGAGCAGCCGGTTCGGCGGGAAGATCCCGAAGTCCACCTCGCCCCGGGCCAGGTACTCCAGCGTGTCCCCGCGCCCCGGGTCCTGCACCACCAGCTCGACGTCCAGGCCCGCGGCCGCGTACCCGTCACGGGCACGGGCGACGTACAGACCGGATGAATTCGGCCATGGGTGGAAATAGTCGAGCATGACCCGGATGTGCGGCATGGAGGTACTCCGAAAGCGGCGCGCGATGGCGCGCGGAGGTGAGCGGGGTGGAGGAGGCGAGGGAGGCGGCGGTCAGCGGGACCGGCGACAGCACGCGCGACAACAACAGGAGCGGGCGGCGTGACGGAACACGGGGGGCCGCGGCTCGACTGCTGTGGACACGTGAACTCCTACGCGGGGCGCATGGCGCTGCTGGTGCGGTCGGCGTCCCCATGGGGACCGTGTCCGCCATCGCGGCACACGGATCCCAGACGCCCTCTCAGCCCGGTCGGGGAGGGGCTCCCGCGTAGATGGCCGAAACCATAACCGCAGCTCCTGCCTGCTGTGCAAGCCACGTCCGCGATATGGGATGCGCATGCCCGATTGGTGAGACGTCCAGGTCGCGGGCGTACGATCGCCCGCCATGACCACCCTGCTGCCCGGCCCCCTGGTCGACGACGTCTGGCTCTCGACCCACCTGGACGACCCCCGGCTGGCCGTCCTCGACGCCACCGCGCTGCTGCCCTCGCCCCGCCACGACGGCGACCATCGCTCCGCCTCCGGCCGCGCAGGCTGGGCCGAGCGCCATGTTCCCGGCTCCCGCCATGCCGACCTCACCGGTGACCTCTCCGACCCCGGTGCGCCGTACCACTTCGCCGTCCCGGCGCCGGACGCGCTCGCCGCCGCGCTGGCCCGGCTGGGCGTGGGGGAGGGGAGCGAGGTCGTCGTCTACGACACCGGGGGCGGAATCTGGGCCGCCCGGCTGTGGTGGATGCTGCGTGCGATCTCGGTACCGGCCGCGGTGCTGGACGGCGGCCTGGCGGCGTGGGAGGCGGCGGGGCGACCGGTGGCCGCGGGGGACCGCGGCCCCGGGCCCGCCGCCGTGCCATTGACGCCGTTGCCGCGGCCCGGGCTCTGGTCGGACATCGAGGAGGTGGCGGCGATCAGCAGGGGGGAGCGGCCGGGGGTGCTCGTCTGTGCGTTGCCCTCCGGGGGGTACGCCGGGTCCGTGCCGAGCCGGTACAGCCGGCGGGGGCACATTCCGGGGAGCGTCAGCCTGCCGGGGCGAGGGCTGCCGGCTGCCGAACTCCAGGAGACGGTGCGGGAGTTGGGTGACGCTTCGCCCGTCGTCCTCTACTGCGGTGGGGGGATCTCGGCGGCGGGGGCGGCGCTTGCGCTCACGCTGCTGGGCCGTGAGGACGTGTCGGTGTACGACGGTTCACTTGAGGAGTGGTCCAAGGACCCGGAACGGCCGCTGGAGTTGGGCGGCTAGCGGGAGGGGTGGGGCGGTGCGCTGCCGGGAGCGGGTGCGTGGGGGTTGATCGCGCCCCCGCGGCGGAGCCGCATATCGACAGGGGCCCCGCGCCCCTGGGTCGGCTGCCCCGAAGTGCGTTCCCACGCACCGGAGCTGCCGCGCGGACGTCTCCCTCCCCCGAAGGTGGCGTCCGCGCGGCTGCTTCCCCCGGCGCCGGACAGTGGTCCGACCTCCGCGTCGCCGTCGTGTGCCGGTGTCACCAGCACATGACCGCTGTCTCCCCCGACCCCCACGTGGAGTGGAGACGGACGCGGACGAAGTAGCGGCGGCCCTTGACGAGCCGGACCCTGATCCTGGTGTTGTGCGGGGTGCCTCCGTCGTCGTGGCCGGCGAGGTAGCGCGGTTCCCCGTCGCGCTCCTCGAAGACCACGACGACGGAGTCGCTCTCTCCGAAGGTGCCCACGCTGTAGACGCGGGTCTCCGGCGGCTCCACGGCGAAGTCGGCCTGTCCGCCGGGACCCAGGCTGAGCGGTGCCGAGCGGAACGGCACCAGCTCGGCCGGCGGATCGGCGGGCGGGTACCAGCGGAGCACGAACTCCTTGTCGGCCGGGGACAGCGACCCCGGCGGGTAGAGGCCGCTGTGGTAGTGCTCCGGTTCCAGGACCAGCCCCGGGCCGAAGGGGAACTGCATCACGGACTGCGGGTCCCACACCGACCCGTTGGCCTCGGACGGGTCCAGCCTGCGCAGGATGTTGAAGTCCGTGCGGTCCCGGCTCCAGTGGTTCGGCGCTCCGGCGAGGTCGGCGTAGACCGCCTCGTCGTCCCAGTGGACGCCCGCGAACGGGCTCTGGTGCTCGTGCTGCATCCCGAGCGCGTGCCCGATCTCGTGCAGGGCCGTCCAGCGGCCGCCGGACTCGGTCAGGTCCCAGCCCAGGTTCATCGTGCGATCGTTGGCGCCCACCGAGAGCGCGTCCCGGCCCACCGCCGACCAGGATCCGTCACCCAGCTGGAAGCCGATCCGCAGCTCCGCCTCGCACCGGTCGAAGACCTCGGCGAACAGCACCCCGATGCCGAGATCCTGCCACTCCCGGAAGCACTCGCGCACCACGTCCCGCTGCTCCTTGGCACCGGCCCACGCCACCCGGCGGGTCTCCCCGGTCCCCGGGACCGGGATCACCGAGGCGTCGCTGTCGGCGTCGAAGAAGTAGTAGTGCAGAGCCGTGCCGTTGACCCACATCCGCCGCCCGCCGACGAGCGCGCCGAGCCGCTCGGCGGTCAGTCCCGGCGCGAACGCAGGGGCCGACTGCTGCGGAAGCGAGCAGTAGCGTCGGGCCATGCGCCCAGACTGCCGTTCGACCCGGCCGGACGCCTGAGTCGGAAGCTACTCAAGTCCCCCTGTATCAGAGCTGAGTAACGCGACTCATACTCACGTGACGACTTACGAACGGGATGCACGAACCCTCGAACTGCCCTGGCCGTTCACCGGCCGGGCGGACGAACTGGAGCTGGTCAGACGGTCGTCGGTGGCGGGACGGCAGGGTGTCGTGGTGACCGGCCCGGCAGGCATCGGCAAGACCCGGCTGATCACCGAAGCGGTCCGCGGCACCGACTGCGTCCGGGTCACCGGCACCCCCGAGACCAGCACCCTCCCGTTCGCGGCGTTCGCACACCTGCTCTCCGACCGCGTCTCGCTGCCCGGCGCGGTCCGGCACCTGTCCGGGGTACGGCTCCTGGTCGTCGACGACGCCCACCTCCTCGACGAGGCCTCGGCCGCCCTCGTCCACCAGCTTGCCGTGCACGGCCGCACCCGGCTCGTGGTGGCCGCCGCCGACCCGGCACCCCTGCCCGGCGCCGTCTCCCGGCTGTGGACCGGCGAACTCCTCACCCACCTGGCCCTGGAACCGCTGCCGTACGACGAGACGGACCGGCTGCTCGCCGGCGGCGGTCTGGAACCGCTCACCGTGCGCCGGCTGCACCGGGTGTGCCGAGGCGATCTGCGGCTGCTGCGCGACCTGCTCGGCGCGCTGCGCGAGTCCGGTCCGCTGACCCGGGTCCCGGACACCGGAGAGTGGGCCTGGCGCGGCCGGCTGCCGCTCACCGCGACCGTACGGGACCGTGTCGCACCCCTGCTGGGCCGACGGGGGCCGGGAGAGCGCGACACCCTCGAACGCCTCGCCTTTGCCGAGCCGTTGCCGCTCCACCTCGACGACGGCCTCGACCTGGCCGTCCTCGAACGGCTGGAGACAGACGGCCTGATCCACGTCGACGACCGGGGCGCGGTGCGCCTCGCCCACCCGCTGCACGGCCCCGCGCTGCGCGCCTCGGCGGGCCGGCTGCGGGCCCGGCGCCTGGCCCGCACCCCCGACCAGTGCGAGCCCGCCCTGAAGGACGAACAAAGGCAACTGGAGCGACACATCGAGCAGTTGGACGTACGGGAGGTGTCGGCCCCGGTGGGGGAGTGGCTGGCGTCGGGAGGCCTGCCCGTACCGGCCGGGTACGCGGCCGTGCGTGCCCGGTACTCGTGGCTTCGGGGGGAGCTGCGAGAGGCGGCGGCGTGGGCGAGGGAGGGACTGCGGGCGGCGCCGGGCGACGCCTCCTGCCGTACCGAACTCGCCCGGGCCGCCGCCGAGTCGGGGGAAGGTGCCGTAGTGCGCGGGGACGGGGGTCTCGCGCACTACGGCACCGTACGGCTCGGGGAGCCCGAGGGGGCCGCGGGAGCCGTGCGGCGGCTGGACGGCGTGCTCGCGCGGCACGCCGAGGCCCTCGCCCGCGGCGACGGACCCGCCCTGGACCGGGCGGCCGAGGCGCTGGCGGAGCGCGGCCTGCTGCTGTTCGCGGCGGAGGCCCACGCCCAGGCCGTCCGCGCCCACCGCGACCCGCGCGCCGCCCGGATGTCCCGCACCCGCGCGGTCGCCCTCGCCCGCCGCTGCCAGGGCACCCGCACCCCGGCCCTGGCCGGCCTGGTGCTCGGCGAACTCACCGCCCGCCAGCGCCAGATCGTCACCCTCGCCGCCTCGGGCCTCAGCAACCGCCAGATCGCCGAGCAACTGACCCTGTCCGTACGGACGGTGGGCAACCACCTCTACAGCGCCTACACCCGCCTCGGCGCGAGCGACCGCGCGGCCCTGCCGTGGCTGGTGGAACAGCCGGACCGGCAGTCGGCCTGAGGCTTCGCCGGAAGTGCCGCCTCATGTCGTCGATCGCGTGCGGCGCCGTGGTGGCTGGTCGCGCAGTTCCCCGCGCCCCTTCGGGGGCGCTGCCGATCTCAGGCCGCCCCGAACGCGGCGAACGCCCACCCCGTCGCCTGGTGGAGCGCGTCGCCCGGCAGAGCGGCCCGGGCGTCGCGCAGCGCCTCCGCCAGCGACAGCCCGGCGCCCAGCCCCTTGTGCAGGGCCAGCATCAGCGGGACCACCGCCGCGTCGTTGACGGGTGCGCTGCTCGCCACCACCCCGGCCGTGCCCAGCGGCAGCAACGCCGTGACCAGGCCGAGGAGTTCATCGGCGCCCACCGACGCCAGGCGGGCCGTGTCGCAGCTGGAGAGGATGATCCGGTAGGGGCTGCGGGCGAGGCGTTCGAAGTCGTGCACGATCAGCGGGCCGTCGGCCATCCGCAGCGAGGAGAAGAGCGGGCTGTCCGCGCGGAACGTGCCGTGCGCGGCGATGTGGGCCAGCGCGGCGCCGTCCAACTCCTGTAGAACGCGCGGGACTTGAGCGTCCTCGTGCTCCAGGATCCGGGCCGCCGCGTACCGGCCCGCCACTTCGGGCACCTCAGCGCCGCCGGTCGCCAGCCCCGGCCCCCGGACCAGCACATGGCGGCCGCCCGGCGGCGGCTCGGTCTCCCGGGCCCGCAGCCAGCTCCCCGCCGACGGCGACACACTGAGCACCCGCTCCCGGAGGGAGGGAAGCAAGGCCCAGGGCACCCGGTGCAGCGCACCCGGCGGGACGATCACCACCGGCCCGGAGCCGAGCTGGTCCGCCGCCGCGCCGAGGAGCAGCTCCTCCAGCCGCTTCCCGGCGGCCTCCACCACCGGCAGCCGCCCCTCCGCCCCCGGATGCGCGAGCCGTCGCAGCCCCGCCTGGACGTGCTCCGCCTCCGCGACCGCCTCCGCCAGCAGGCCGCCCACGAAGCGCCGTACCCGGCCCTGCCCGCACAGCAGGATGTGCACCCGGCCGTCCAGGACGGCGAGTTCGACCAGCCGCGCGTCACCGAGCCGGTCCAGGAGCCGAGCCGGGTCGAAGCGGTCGCCGCCGCCGGGCGCGTCACCCCGGGTGTGATGGGTGCGGGCGCGGATCTCCCGCTCCAGGCGCCGCTGTTCACGCTCCAGGGCGGGCACCGGACGGCGCTCCCGGCGAGCCTCCTCCGCGCGCGAGGCGATCTCCCGGAACGCGGTGAGCGAGGCGAGCAGGTCCGGGTCCGCGGGCGGCCGGGTCGGGGGAGTGGACAGCACCGTGGCCCGCCAGCGCTCGCTCCACTCCAGCAGGCGGCGCGGCCCGCCGTGCGCGAGGCTCGCCTGCTGGGCCAGCGCGGCCAGTTCGGCACCCTGCGCGGTGGCCCGTGCCCGCAGCTCCGAGGCGCCCAGCGTCATCCGGTGGTCGTCCAGGACGTCGAGGCCGCGCCGGCACGCCTCCAGGACACCCCGGCCCGAACCGGCCGCCCGGGCCCGCAGCGCCTGCGCGGCCCAGCCGGTCATCCGGGCCAGCGGCGGACCCACATGCCGGCTGCGCGCGGCCACCGCGAGATGCCGCTCCGCATCCGCCGTCCAGCCCAGCGCCAGCGCGATCCGCCCGGCGAGCAGCGAGGCCTCCGGCGCGGCCGGGGCACCGAAGGACGCCAGCTGGTCGGCGACCGCCGCCGTGTCCTGCACCAGCCGCCCGGACGCGGCCCCGCCCGCCACCCGCGCCTCGATCAGCACCAGCCGCGCATGCGTCTCCCACCAGCTCCGCCGCTGCCCCGAGAACAGCCGTACGGCGACGGCGGCCCGGGCGATCGCGGTCTGCGCGTCCCCGGTCGACAGCGCGGACCGGGCGGCGGTCAGCAGCAGTTCGGCCTTGCGGGTGGACTGCCCGCCGATCCGGTCCAGGGTGGCGATCGCCGCGTCCGCCTCGGCCAGCGCCTCCGGGGCAAGACCGGCCGCCATCAGCACGTCGCAGCGCGCGATGTACAGCATGAACGGGGGCGTGCCCAGCTCGTCGTACCGCTCCTTGGCCTCGGCCAGCAGCCGCAGCGCCGCCGGGATGTCGCCGGACCGGTACGCGGCCAGGCCCCGGTTCTCCACGGCGACCGCCTTGTCGTGCTCCTGGCCCGTCGTCTCCCACAGCAGCTCCGCCGCCGTGAAGTCCGCGTCCGCCCGCTCCACCGCGCCCATCGCCAGATGCACGGTGGCCCGCACACTCAGTGCGCGTGCGGTCCAGATGACGTCGTCGGCCTGCCGCAGCACCGGTATCGCCCGCCGCAGATCCTCCAGGGCCTCCTTGTGCCGGCCCAGCACCCAGGAGGCGAACGCCCGCCGGTACAGCACCCGGGCCCGGGTGTGCCCGTTGCCCCGGGCCACCCCGCGGTCCAGCGCGGCCAGACCCTGCCGCGTGCGCCCCGCATGCACCAGGGCGACACCGAGGGCGGCGAGGACGTCCGCCTCCCGGTCCGCCGAGTCCGCCCGGGCCGCGAAGTCCCGGGCACGCCGCAGATGGTCGAGGGCCACCGCGAGGTCCCCGAAGTCCCGCTGCCAGATGCCGATGACCTGGTGGGCGACGGATGCGTCCAGGGGCGTCGGATCGGACCGAAGGACCTGCTCCGCCCGCGCCAGGGCCTCGCCCGGGGCGGCGAACACCATCGGCAGCAGTTCCGTAACCGAATCGCTTCGCGCAGTCACCCCTCGGATGGTAGTGGCCTGGGCATACATGCCCCACAGGTTTGGCGCTGTATCAGGCGGCGGGCCCGTGACTCTGACTGAAGAACGCCGTTTCCGGGGGAGGACAGGCCATGGCACCTCAGCGATTCCATGAGCAGTTCGAACAGATCCAGCGCTCCATGCCGGACGTCCCACTGGCGATGGGGCCGGACGACGCCGCCGAGTTCCTGTACGAGAAGGGGGTCGTCCTCGCCCGCGACGGCGCGGAGGCACGGGTCGTCGAGGACACCGTGCGCGCCCACTTCACCGCCACCACCGGCCTGGTCGCCGACCAGGTGCGCAGGGCGGGACCGGAGACCAACCGCACCGGGGTCACCCGCATCCAGGTCGGCGACCCGAACCACGGCGACCGCACCGGCGACCGCGCCGTCGGGCACGCGCTGCGCGCCCTGCGGGAGGCGGAGGGCCGCGCCGGGCGCCGCCTGGTCAGCCGCAACCACATCGTGTCCACCACGGGGAACGCCAACTCCTGCAACCCCTGCGAACCGCTCCCCGCCCTGCTCACCCAGATCCCCAACCCGCAGCCCGTGGTCGGCAGTTACGACCCGGACACCGCCGTCAGCGTGCTGGTGATGGACACCGGCCTGGTGCACGACTACCGCTCCTACCCGCTCCTCGACCGCGTCCAGGGCGACCTGCAGGTCACCGAGACCGACGCGGACGGCATCCTCCAGCAGTACGTCGGCCACGGCACGTTCATCGCCGGACTCATCGCCGCCCTCGCCCCCAACACCGACATCACCGTCACCAACACCCTGAACGACGCGGGCGCCATCCTGGAGTCCGAGTTCGGCGGCAAGCTCTTCGAGGCGGTCGACCAGCACGGCTGGCCGGACGTCATCAGCCTCTCCGCAGGCACCTCGAACGGCAGCGCCGACGGACTGCTCGCCGTCGAGGCCTTCATGGACGCCCTGCGCGCCCAGTCCACCCTGCTCGTCGCCGCCGCCGGCAACAACAGCAGCGCCACCTCCTTCTGGCCCGCGGCCTGCGCCGGCCTGCCCGGCTACGAGAACGCGGTCCTCTCGGTCGGCGCGCTGCGCAGCGACGGCGAGTACGGCGCCTGCTTCACCAACTACGGCAGCTGGGTGAACGTCTACGCCCCCGGTGAGCAACTCATCGGTGCCATGGCCGGCTTCGACGCACCCGTGCCGTACGTGTACCAGCACACCACCTACGACGCTTGCCGGTTCGGCTTCACCTACGCCTGCACCTGCCAGTACCCGCGCCACACCGGCGTGTTGACCGACACCGGGACGACCGGCCCCGGCAAACCGGACCAAGTGATGTTCGAAGGGTTCGCACAGTGGAGCGGAACATCGTTCGCCACCCCCATCGTGGCCGGCCTCGTCGCCGACCGGATGAGCACCAGCAAGGAGCCCGACCCGCGCACTGCCCGCACCCAACTCCTGGAGAACATCGCGGAGTACGCCGAGGTGCGCGGTGCCCATGTGCCGGCGCTCCGCCCGGCGAGCTGGCAGCCGGTCCCGGTCGTCAGGCTGGCTACGACGGCCTGACTTCCGGCCCGAGTTCCGGCCCGAGTTCCGGAACACTCCCCTCCACGGCGTACGATGACTTGCCGTACACGAGGGGTGGGACCGTGGACCGAGCAGAGGTCGGCGCGTTGGTCCAGTCCGCCGTCGACGGCGACGCCGCGGCCTGGAAGGCGCTCGTTGAAGGGCTGAGCCCACTGGTGTGGTCGGTGGTGCGCGCGCACCGGCTCTCCGACGCCGACGGGCACGAGGTGTACCAGACCGTGTGGTTCCGGTTCGCCCAGCATCTGGGCCGGATCCGGGAACCCGAGAAGGCGGGCTCCTGGCTGGCCAGCACGGCGCGCAACGAGTGCCTGAAGGTGATCCGGGGACTGACCCGGCTGCTGCCGACAGACGATCCCCAGGTCCTGGACCGGATCAGCGAGGACCGTACGCCCGAACAGTCCCTGATCGACGCGGAGGACGAGGCGGACGAGGCGGAGCGGATCCGCCTCGTCTGGCAGGAGTTCGAGGAACTCGGCGACCGCTGCAGGCAGTTGCTGCGCGTCCTGATGGCCTCGCCGCCGCCCAGCTATGTCGAGGTGTCCGTCGCGCTGGGCATCGCCGTGGGCAGCATCGGCCCGCTGCGCCAGCGCTGTCTGCGCCGGCTCCGGGCCCGGCTCGACGCGAGGGGTGCGGTGTGAGCGACGACGACTTCCCGGCCGACGAGGGCTTCGACGAGGCCGAGTTCGACGCCGAGTTCGACGCGGACCTCCTGGAGGAGGAACTGCGCCGTGCGGCCGCCGTCCTCGACCCGCTCCCGGCCGAGCTGCTCCAACTGGCCATGGACGCCTACGTGCTGCACGACCTGGAGGCCCGGGTCGCCGAGCTGACCTTCGACTCCCTGGTCGACGCCATCCCTGTCAGAGGCGTCGAGGACCCGCCCCGGATGCTGACCTTCCGGGCGGGCGATCTCACCGTGGACGTCGAGGTCACCGGCGACGGGCTGCTCGGCCAACTGCTGCCCCCGCAGTCCGCGCGGATCGAGGTGCTCGGCGGTCCGGCGGTGGCCCGCCCGCTCACCGTCGACGGCATGGGCCGCTTCGCCGGCGACACCCCACCCGCCGGGCCGTTCGCGCTGCGGCTGCGGACGGGCGGGGATGTGATCGTGACGGAGTGGCTGCGGGCGTGAGGCGGAGAGTGGTATGTCACATACCACTCCGGGTCGCCAGGCAGAGTGCTATGTGACACCGGGTCACCAGGTGGCCGACAGCGTCCGCGGCCCCCGGATCATCGTCTTGCGGCGCCACTCCACCCCCTCGGCCGGCACCGCGAGCCGTAGCCCCGGCAGCCGGTCGAGGAGGGTGTCGACCAGGAGTTCGGTCTGCAGCCGGGCCAGGACCGCGCCCGTGCAGTAGTGCGCACCGTGGCCGAGGGCGAGGTGCGGGTTGGGATCGCGGTCGGGGTCGATGCGGTCCGGGTCGGGGAACACGGCCGGATCGCGGTTGGCGGCGAGGTAGGAGACGTAGACCGGGTCGCCGGCCGTGATCCGGGTGCCGTCGCCCAGCTCGACGTCCTCCAGGGCGATCCGGGCGAGCCCGACCGTGCTGCGGTGCGGGATCCAGCGCAGCAGCTCGTCCAGGACCGGCCCGCGCTCCGCCGGCCGCTCCCGCATCCGCGCCATCAGCTCCGGCCGCGTCAGCATCAGGAAGAGCATCTGCCCGCAGTTGTGGGTGACCGCCTCGCCGCCGATCTGCAGCGGACCGGCCAGCCCGACGGCCTCCTCCTCGCCGATCTCGCCGCGGGCCACCGCGGCCCCGAGCAGCGAGTACACGTCGTCACCCGGACTGCCGGCACGCGCGCGTACCGCCTCGGTGATCCACCCGTACAGCCCCTGTTTCGCCGCGTCGGCGGCCTCGACCCCGCCCGAGGTGGAGATGATCTGCCGGGTCCAGGCGTGCACCCGGTCCCGGTCCGCCTCCGGCACCCCCATCACCTCGCTGACCACGGTGATCGGGAACGGCTCCAGCACCCGCTCGATCAGATCGGCGGGCGGCCCGTCCCGTAGGACCCCGTCGACCAGTTCGTCGAGGATCGCCTGCGCCCGGGGCCGCAGCCGCTTCATCGCGCCGACCGTGAAGGCACCGGCGAGCGGCTTGCGCAGCCGGTTGTGGTCGGGCTGGTCGGCCCAGGCCAGGGAGCCCGGCCGGGGCTTGAAGTGCGGGGCAAGCCGGGTCACCTGGCGCCGGGTGACCTCGGCGCGGCTGAACCTCGGGTCGTTGGTGACGGTCCTGACGTCCTCGTACCGGGTGGCGAGCCACGCCCAGCCCTCGCCGTACGGCAGCCGGATCCGGGTCACCGGCCCTTCCGCCATCAGGGCGGCGAGGACCGGGTCGAAGTCCGTGCCCGCCAGTTCGAGCGCGGGCCAGTCCCGCACCGGCGGCCCGGCCTCGCAGACGGGTGGGACCGGCTCCGCCGTCGCGGGCGCGGTCGTCTCCGTGGGCGTGGGCGCGGTCATCTCCGTGGTCATGCCTCCACGGTCGTACGGCCCTCACCCCGTGTCCTGCCGGAATGCTCCAGCCGGAGGGTCAGCGGCCGACGGCGTCCACCAGCGCGGCGAGGGCGGCGGCGAGCCGGCCCGCTCCCGGGCCCGCCGGACCGCCGGGCTCGGTCATGTAGAGGTCCCGCCGGATCTCCACCATCAGCGCGCCCACCTGCGCGTCCGTCCCGTAGAACTCCAGTGGCACGTAGGTCCCGCCGAACGGGCTGTCCAGCCCTGTCTCCCCGCACCCCGCGAAGGCCTCGCGGGCCGCCTCCGTCAGCCAGGCCGGGGTGTGGAAGGCGTCCGTGCCCAGGCACACCGGCGGCCGCGGCCCCGCCCCGTGCAGCTCGTAGGGCAGCGCCCGGCTCGGATAGGAGTGCACGTCGATCACCACGGCCCGCCCGGTCGCGGCCAGCCGCCCGGCGACGGCCTCCGTCATCGCCCGGGCGTACGGCCGGAAGTACCGCTCGACCAACGGCCCGGGGTCGGACGACTCGTCCCGCAGCACCCCCCGGTGCGTGGTCCGCGTGTACACGGCCCCCATCCCGACGGCGAGCATCTCCTCCCGCTCGTCCGGGAACCGCTCGGGATCGACGACCAGCCGGGACAGCCGGTTGACGAACCGCCAGGGGGCCACCCCGGCCAGCGCGGCCGCGGCCTGAGCGAGCTCCGCCGTGTGCGCGTCCGTGATGTGGTCCAGCTCCCGCTCCAGCGCGGCGTCGTCGAGCACGATGCCGGCCCGTACCCCGGGCGGGATGGTCCGTGCCGAGTGCGGCACGTGCAGGATCACGGGCGAATCGGCGGCGCCGGGCAGGAGCGCGTACGACGGCTGGGACACGGGCGGCTCCCGGGGCGTTGTCGGTGGCAGGGTGCGGGATCAAGGTGTCACATCGACGACCGGCGAAGGGGGCAATGAGTTGTCAGGCCAGCAGCTCCCGCACCAGCGCGCCCACCTGTTCCGTCTCGATCAGGAAGCCGTCGTGGCCGTACGGCGACTCGATCACCCGGAGCCGGTCCGCGGACTTGATCAGCGCCGCCAACTCGGCCTGCTGGGCCGGGGGATAGAGGCGGTCGGAGTCCACGCCCGCCACCAGGGTGCGGGCCGTGACCAGGCCGAGTGCGGCCCGCACCCCGCCCCGGGCGCGGCCGACGTCATGGGCGTTCATCGCCTCCGACAGCACCACGTAACTGCCCGCGTCGAACCGCCGTACCAGCTTGGCGGCATGGTGGTCGAGGTACGACTCGACCTGGTAGCGGCCGCCGTCGAAGGGGTTCTCGGTGCCCTGCGGGGTCCGGCCGAAGCGGATCGCGAGCTCGGGTTCGCTGCGATAGGTGACATGGGCGATCCGCCGGGCCAGGCCCAGGCCGGTGTGCGGGGCGCGTCCGGTGCCGTGGTAGTCGCCGCCCTGCCAGTCGGGGTCGGTGCGGATCGCGGTGAGCTGCATGGCCGACCACGCGATCTGCTCCGCGCTCGCCGCGGCCGTCGTGGCGAGCAGCAGCAGGGCCGCCACCCGCTCCGGGTACGACACCGCCCACTCCACGGCCCGCATCCCGCCCATCGAGCCGCCGACGACCAGCGCCCACCGCTCGATGCCCAGGGCGTCGGCCAGCCCGGCCTCGGCGGCGACCTGGTCGCGCTGGGTCAGGAAGGGGAAGGCACCGCCCCACGATCCGCGCCCGTCGGCTCGCTCCGCGGCCGGTCCGGTGCTGCCCTGGCAGCCGCCCAGAACGTTCGGGGCGACGACGAACCAGCGGTCGGTGTCCAGCGCCAGCCCCGGCCCGATCACGCCCTCCCACCAGCCCGGGGTGGGATGCCCCGGCGCGGCGGGCCCGGCGACATGGCTGTCCCCGGTGAGGGCGTGCAGCACGAGCACGGCGTTGGCGGCGTCCGGGGCGAGCCGGCCCCAGGTCTCGAACGCCAGCCGTACGCCGGGAAGTTCACCGCCCGCCTCCAGCGGCAGCGGCTTCTCCGCCGCGTACCACTGCCGACGACCCGGCGGATCCCCCTCCCGCCAGGCCCCGGAGGCCGGCGGAAGGGGAAGGGAACTCTCGGGATGCGGTACGGCGTTCAGGACGCCGCGCCCTTGGCGGCGCGGAATCCGGCCTCCAGGTCGGCCTTGAGATCGGCGAGGTTCTCGATGCCGACCGACAGCCGCACCAGGCCCGGCGTGGTCCCGGTCGCAGCCAACTGCTCCTCGTCCAGCTGGCTGTGGGTGGTGGACGCCGGGTGGATGATCAGGCTGCGGACGTCACCGATGTTGGCGAGGTGGCTGAACAGCTCGACGGCGTCCACGAACCGCTTGCCCGCCTCGATCCCGTCCCGCAGTTCGAAGGAGACGATCGCGCCGGCGCCGCGCGGCAGGTACTTCTGCCCCGCCTCGTACCAGCGGCTGGACGGCAGGCCCGGGTAGTGGACGGCGGCGACCTCGTCGCGCTGCTCCAGCCACTCGGCCAGCGCCTGGGCGTTGGCCGAGTGCCGCTCCAGCCGCAGGCTCAGCGTCTCCACGCCCTGCAGCAGCAGGAACGCCGAGTGCGGCGAGAGCGCCGGGCCGAGGTCGCGCAGCAGCTGCACCCGCAGCTTGATCGCGTACGCGCCCGGGCCGAGCGCCGGCCAGTAGCGCAGGCCGTGGTAGCTGGGGTCGGGTTCGGTGAAGTCGGGGAAGCGGTCGGAGTGCGCGCCGAAGTCGAAGCTGCCCCCGTCGACGACCACGCCCGCGATCGCCGTGCCGTGCCCGCCGAGGAACTTGGTCGCCGAGTGCACCACGATGTCCGCGCCGTGCTCAAGGGGCCGCAGCAGGTAGGGAGTCGGAACCGTGTTGTCCACGATCAGCGGCACCCCCGCCGCGTGCGCCACGTCCGCGACCGCCCGCACGTCGAGCACGTTGCCGCGGGGGTTGCCCAGCGTCTCTGCGAACAGCGCCTTGGTGTTGGGGCGGACGGCCGCCCGCCAGGCCTCGGCGTCGTCCGGGTCGTCCACGAAGGACACCTCGATGCCGAACCTCGGCAGCGTGTGCCGGAACAGGTTGTACGTGCCGCCGTAGAGGGACGTGCTCGACACGATGTGGTCGCCCGCGCCCGCCAGCGTCAGGATCGCCAGGGTCTCCGCGGCCTGCCCGGAGGACAGGGCGACCGCCGCGGCCCCGCCTTCCAGGGCGGCGATCCGCTGCTCGAAGACATCCTGGGTGGGGTTGTGGATGCGGGTGTAGATGTTGCCGGGCTCGGCGAGCGAGAACAGGTCGGCGGCGTGCTGCGTGTCCCGGAACACGAACGACGTCGTCTGGTAGATCGGCGTCGCCCGGGCGCCGGTCGTCGGGTCCGGCGCGGCCCCGGCGTGGATCTGCCGGGTCTCGAACGACCAGGCCGAGGTGTCGGGCCCGGCGGGCGCCTCCTCGGGCGTGTGACCGGCGGTGACGGAGTCGATGGGCTGGCTCATGGTGCTGCTCCTCGTGCGGGAAGGCACGACGGCGTGCGCGTACGGGCACGCGTCGGCAGAACAGGGTGGAACAGGAGAGACGGGGAGGACGGGGAAGACGGGGAGGGCGTGCGAAGGGCCGGAGCGGAGCGTCAGCTCCCGGCGCGACACCCTGTGGTGGTGACACGCACGTGGACGACATGGCGTTGGGTCACAAGCACCGTCATGGGTCGAGCGAACCACAGCGGGTCACGGCGGACCAGCCGCGCACCGCGCGTGACACGCAGACTTCACGAACGACATACGTGCGTCATGCCGCGCGACTCATGTGGCCGGTGCGAGGGCGGCGAGGACGTCTTGCGAGGTCTGCGTCCGTGCCGTCGGCGACCTCGACGCGTGGGTGCGACGGCACCAGGTCGGACAGGGGAGATCCGGCCCTCGGTGTCAGGTTGAAGGGCGGGATCGGGAGTCGAGTTCGGCCGCGCGTGTCCGCAGCTCGTTCGAGGCCGCTACGGCATGGAGGGCGAGCGGTTCGCCGTCGTCCGACTCCAGCCAGCGCTCAACGGCGATTCTGAAGGCGAGCATCCCCACCTCCGCCCCCGGCCGGGCGGTCAGCTCGTCCGTGCCGCGTGCGCGCAGGGCGGCGCTGATCGACCCGGCGATCCTGGCGTGCTTGAGCAGCCCCCGCTCCTGCACTCTTGGCGCGGGCCATGTCGATGGCTGGACCTGGAGCCGACGCTGCCGGAGTGACAGGGCCGGACAGGGCTCCGCCCCGGCGGGCGGGGTGCCTGCCGGGGCGGAGACTTGGGGACTTCAGGAGGCGGCTTCGGCTCAGAGGGCCGCGAGCGCCGCGTTCCAGGTGGCCGACGGGCGCATGACCGCGTCCGCCTTGGCCTTCTCGGGCTGGTAGTAGCCGCCGATGTCGGCCGGGGAGCCCTGGACGGCGAGCAGCTCGTCGACGATCTTCTGCTCGTCGGCGGCGAGCGACTCGGCGAACGGCGCGAACGCCTTGGCCAGGTCGGCGTCGTCGGTCTGCCGGGCCAGCTCCTGCGCCCAGTACAGGGACAGGTAGAAGTGGCTGCCGCGGTTGTCGATGCCGCCGACGCGACGGGTCGGGGACTTGTCCTCGTTGAGGAAGGTCGCCGTGGCGCGGTCGAGGGTGTCGGCAAGGACCTTGGCGCGGGCGTTGCCGGTGAAGTCGGCGTACTGCTCGAAGGACGGCACCAGGGCGAAGAACTCGCCGAGGGAGTCCCAGCGCAGGTAGTTCTCCTTGACCAGCTGCTGGACGTGCTTCGGCGCGGAGCCGCCGGCGCCCGTCTCGAACAGGCCGCCGCCCGCCATCAGCGGGACGACCGACAGCATCTTGGCGCTGGTGCCCAGCTCCAGGATCGGGAAGAGGTCGGTCAGGTAGTCACGGAGCACGTTGCCGGTGACGGAGATGGTGTCCTCGCCGCGGCGGATGCGCTCCACCGACAGCTTGGTCGCCTCGACGGGGGAGAGGATCCGGATGTCCAGGCCCTCGGTGTCGTGCTCCGAGAGGTACTGCTCGACCTTGGCGATCAGCTGCGCGTCGTGCGCACGGCCCTCGTCCAGCCAGAAGACGGCCGGGTCGCCGGTGGCGCGGGCGCGGGTGACGGCCAGCTTCACCCAGTCCTTGATCGGCGCGTCCTTGGTCTGGCAGGCGCGGAAGATGTCACCGGCGGCGACCGGCTGCTCGATCACGACGTTGCCGGCCGCGTCGACCAGGCGGACCGTGCCGGCCGTGGCGATCTCGAAGGTCTTGTCGTGGGAGCCGTACTCCTCGGCCTTCTGCGCCATCAGGCCCACGTTCGGGACCGAGCCCATGGTGGACGGGTCGAAGGCGCCGTTGGCCCGGCAGTCCTCGATCACGGCCTGGTAGACACCGGCGTAGGAGGAGTCCGGGATGACCGCGAGGGTGTCGGCCTCCTGGCCGTCCGCGCCCCACATGTGGCCGGAGGTGCGGATCATGGCCGGCATCGAGGCGTCGACGATGACGTCCGACGGCACGTGCAGGTTGGTGATGCCCTTGTCGGAGTCGACCATGGCGAGGGCCGGGCCCTCGGCGATCTCGGCGTCGAAGGAGGCCTTGATCTCGGCGCCCTCGGGCAGGTTCTCCAGGCCCTTGAGGATGCCGCCCAGACCGTCGTTCGGGGACAGGCCGGCCGCCTTGAGCGTCTCGCCGTACTTCGCGAACGTCTTCGGGAAGAAGACGCGCACCACGTGACCGAAGATGATCGGGTCGGAGACCTTCATCATCGTGGCCTTCAGGTGCACGGAGAACAGGACGCCCTCCTGCTTGGCACGGGCGACCTGCGCGGCCAGGAAGTCGTTGAGCTGCGCGACGTGCAGTACGGAGGCGTCGACGACCTCGCCCGCGAGGACCGGTACGGACTCCCGGAGGACGGTGGTGGTGCCGTCCTCGGCGACCAGCTCGATCTTCAGCGCGCCGGCCTCGGAGATCACCGCGGACTTCTCGGTGGAGCGGAAGTCGTTCTCGCCCATGGTCGCCACGTTGGTCTTGGACTCGGGGGTCCAGGCGCCCATGCGGTGCGGGTGGGTCTTGGCGTAGTTCTTGACCGAGGCGGGGGCGCGGCGGTCCGAGTTGCCCTCACGCAGGACCGGGTTCACGGCGGAACCCTTGACCTTGTCGTAGCGGGCGCGGATCTCGCGCTCCTCGTCGGACTTCGGGTCGTCCGGGTAGTCCGGCAGCGCGTAGCCCTTGCCCTGGAGCTCGGCGACGGCCGCCTTCAGCTGCGGGATCGAGGCCGAGATGTTCGGCAGCTTGACGATGTTGGCCTCGGGCGTCTTGGCAAGGTCGCCCAGCTCGGCCAGCGCGTCGGGGAGGCGCTGGTCCTCGTTCAGGTACTCCGGGAAGTGGGCGATGATGCGTCCGGCCAGCGAGATGTCGCGGGTCTCCACGGCGACACCGGCCTGCGAGGCATACGCCTGGATCACCGGCAGGAACGAGTGCGTCGCGAGGGCCGGGGCCTCGTCTGTGTAGGTGTAGATGATGGTCGAGTCAGTCACCGGGTGCTCCGCTCCACGTCTGCAACATTGCTCGACATCAAGATATCTCGTGATCGACCCATGCTCGACAGGGGTCCGCGACTCGGAAGATCCGGTTGTCCGGTTGTCATACGACGGGCAACCGGATCGGTCCAAAGGGTGGTCATGACAAACGAGCCACCATGCGCGCCACCACCGACCCGGCGGCCGGACCGACCACCCGGCTCGCCCGAGCGAAAGCGGACCATGAGATATCGCACCAGAGTGGCGGCCCCGGTGGCCGCCCTGCTCGGCACGGCGACCGTACTGGCCACGGGGGCCCCGGCCCTCGCGCGTCCCTTCTCCGCGGGGGAGAAAAGCGGCGTCGCGAGGACCGGGGGCAGCACACCGGCCCCGGGCCCGGAGACCCTCGGCGACCCCGTCTACCCGGCCCTCGGCAACGACGGCTACCGCGTCCTCGCCTACGACCTCGACCTCGCGTACGACGCCACCACCCGGCTGGTCGACGCCACCGCGACGCTGCGCATCCGCACCACCCAGGACCTGTCCCGCTTCTCCCTCGACGCCCTCGGCCTGGACATCTCCGCCGTGCGCGTCGACGGCCGGGACGCCGCCTTCGAACAGACGGACGAGAAGCTGCGGATCACGCCTGCCAGGCCGTTGTGCGAGCGGGACGGTGTCACCGTGTGCGTGACCTACACGGCCGACCCGCGCCGCACCCTCCCGCACACCGCCTGGGTGCCCACCCCCGACGGCTTCGCGATCTGCCCGCAGCCGAACTCCGCGCACACCGTCTTCCCGTGCAACGACCACCCCTCGGACAAGGCCGACCTCACCGTCCGCATCACCGTCCCGAGCGGCCTGCGGGGGGTCGCGAACGGCCTGCTCACCTGCACCGAGACGCTTTCCGACGGCCGGACGGCGTACTCGTACCGCTCCCGTTCCCCGATCGCCACGGAACTCGTCCAGATCACCGTCGGCGACTACGTGATCAAGGACCGGCCGGGCCCGCACGGCCTGCCGCTGCGGGACGTCGTCCCCACGGCCCGGGCCGCCGCCCTGGAACCGGCCCTGGCCCTGACCCCCGGCCTGGTGACATGGCTGGAGGACCGGCTGGGTGCCTTCCCGTTCGAGACGTACGGACTGCTGCCCTGCAACTCCGACGACCCGAACGCCTTCGACTTCACGGGCCTTGAGACCCAGACCCTCACCCTCTACAAGCCGAACTTCCTGCTCCAGGCCGAGCCGAAGATCGGCTCGCACATGATGCACGAGCTGGTCCACTCCTACTTCGGCAACCTGGTCTCCCCCGCCACCTGGGCCGACCTCTGGCTGAACGAGGGCCACGCCGATTTCTACGGGCTGCTCTACCGCTACGAACGCGGCTGGCCGGACTCCCTGGGCCTCACCACCATGGAGGCCCGGATGAAGGACACCTACGCCCGCGGCGACCAGTGGCGCCACGACTCGGGCCCGGTCGCCGCCCCGAACGAGGCCGACCTCTTCGACAGCCAGCGCTACCTCGGCGGCGTCCTGGTCCTGTACGCCTTCCGCGAGCTGGTCGGCGAGGACGCCTTCCACACGGTCGAGCGCACCTTCCTGGACCGCTTCCGGCGCCGCTCGGCCTCGACGGACGACTACATAGCCGTCGCCACGGAGGTCACCGGCCAGGACCGGTCCGGCTTCCTGCGCGACTGGCTCTACGGCACGACGACCCCGCGCATGCCCGGCCACCCGGACTGGACGGTCACCCCGGTGACGCCGTCCCCGGCCGCCCCGCACAGCCTGCGGGGCGGCCACCACCACGACAACTCGGCCACGCTGTAGGCGCGACCGGCAGGGGGCTAGTCGGTGCGCGGCAGACCCGCGGGCATCTCGTCCGTGACCCGCTGCTGCGGAATCACCACCGCCCCCTGCTGGAGTGCCACCGTGCGGGCCGGAGCCGGGATGCGGATGCCCTCCTCGCGGTAGCGGCGGTGCAGGCGCTTGACGAACTCGTGCTTGATGCGGAACTGGTCGCTGAACTCGCCGACGCCCAGGATCACCGTGAACCCGATCCGAGAGTCCCCGAAGGTGTGGAACCGGATGGCGGGCTCGTGGTCCGGGACCGCGCCGGTGATCTCGGTCATGGTCTCGGCGATGACCTCGTGCGTGACCCGTTCGACGTGGTCGAGGTCGCTGTCGTAGCCCACACCCACCTGCACCAGGACCGTCAGCTGCTGCTCGGGACGCGTGTAGTTGGTCATGTTGGTCTTCGCCAGCTGGCCGTTCGGGATGACCACCAGGTTGTTGGAGAGCTGACGGACGGTCGTCTGGCGCCAGTTGATGTCCACGACATAGCCCTCCTCGCCGCTGCTCAGCTGGATGTAGTCGCCCGGCTGGACGGTCTTGGAGGCGAGGATGTGGATGCCCGCGAAGAGGTTGGCCAGGGTGTCCTGGAGGGCGAGCGCGACCGCCAGACCGCCCACGCCCAGGGCGGTGAGCAGGGGTGCTATCGAGATGCCCAGCGTCTGGAGCATCACCAGGAAGCCGATCGCCAGGACCAGCACCCGGGTGATGTTCACGAAGATCGTGGCCGAACCGGCGACCCCGGAGCGGGACTGGGTGACCGACTGCACCAGCCCGGCGGTCACCCGCGCCACCGACACCGTCACCGCGAAGATGAGCAGCACCTTCAGACACTGGTTCGTGTGGTGCTGGACCGTCTTCGTCAGCGGCAGCACCGCCGCCGCGGCCGCCGCGCCACCCGCGATCGCCGCCCACGGGACCACCGCGCGCAGCGCGTCCACGAGGACGTCGTCACCGCTCCAGCGGGTCCGCTTCGCGTGCCCGGCCAGCCAGCGCAGCATCCCGCGCGACAGAAAGGCCAGCAACAGGCCCGCCGCGAGGGCGATTCCGGCCAGGACCAGGTCATCGACGGTGAGCGCTCGGTCCACCGGTCACCTCCCATTCGATCGTGCAACCACTCATCCTGCCGTATCCGCACGGAGGTTCGTACCGGCCGCACCCGCGTGCGCTTGTGCTGCCCCTCACCACTGCGGCAGGCTGTCGCGCAGTGATCGTCAGGGGAGGCTCGATGACAGGTCCGGTGCTCGCGGTCGACCAGGGCACGTCCGGTACCAAGGCCCTGGTGATCTGCCCCGAACGGGGCGTCATCGGCACCGGATTCGCCGCCGTACAGCCCCGGCACCTGCCCGGTGGCCTGGTGGAGGCCGACCCCGTGGAGCTCTACGACTCGGTGCTCGTCGCCGGCCGCCGGGCGCTCGCCGAGGCCGGCGAACCGGTGACCGCGCTCGGCCTGGCCAACCAGGGCGAGACCGTCCTCGCCTGGGACCCCGGCACCGGACGTCCGCTCACCGACGCCATCGTCTGGCAGGACCGCCGGGCCGAGTCCGTCTGCACCGAACTCGCGGAGCACGCCGAGGAGTTACGCGCCCTCACCGGCCTCCCGCTCGACCCCTACTTCGCCGCGCCGAAGATGGCCTGGATCCGCCGGCACCTCACCACCGAGGGAGTCGTCACCACCACCGACGCCTGGCTGGTCCACCGGCTCACCGGCGCCTACGTCACCGACGCCGCCACCGCAGGCCGCACCCACCTCCTCGACCTGGACCGGGTGCAGTGGTCGTCCCGCGCCCTCGACCTCTACGGGCTGTCCGCCGAACACCTCCCCGAGATCGTCGACAACGCCCAACTCGTCGGCAGCACGAAGGAGTTCGGGGACAAGATCCCGATCACCGGCCTCGCCACGGACCAGCAGGCCGCCCTCCTCGCCCAGCGCATCACCGGGCCCGGCGGCGCCAAGTGCACCTACGGCACCGGGGCCTTCCTGCTCGCACACACCGGGGACACACCCCGGCACAGCACCTCCGGACTGGTCAGCTGTGTCGCCTGGCGCCTCGCCGGAGAGCCCGGCTACTGCCTGGACGGCCAGGTGTACACCGCCGCCTCCGCCGTGCGCTGGCTCACCGACCTCGGTGTGATCTCGGGCCCCGCCGACCTGGACCGGGTGGGCGGCACCGTCCCCGACACCGGCGGGGTCACCTTCGTCCCCGCGCTGGCCGGGCTCGCCGCCCCCTGGTGGCGCGGCGACCTGCGCGGCTCCCTCACCGGGCTCGGCCTCGACACCGGTCCCGGGCATCTGGCCCGGGCCCTGTGCGAGGGTCTCGCCGCGCAGGTGGCGGAGCTCGCCGAAGCCGCCGAGACCGACCTCGGCACCCCGCTGACCGCGCTGCGCGTCGACGGCGGCCTGACCCGCTCGGCCCTGCTCATGCAGACCCAGGCCGACCTGCTGCAACGCCCCGTCGAGGTGTCCACGCTGCCCGATGCCACCGCCCTGGGCGTGGGCGCGCTGGCCCACCTCGGCAGCGACCCCGTCGACTTCCTGCCGGACGGCCGGCCGTCCGCCGTCTACGAGCCGCGCATCTCCGCCGCCGAGGCCGCCGACCGCCTCGGCGTCTTCCGGGCCGCCGTCGCCACCCTGCTCGACCGGCCGCCGGCCGGGGCCGGACCGGGAACGCCCGGATGACGGTCACCGCCGAGGGGCCGCCGCCCGCTGCCCCGTACGACGTGACGGTCGTCGGCGCCGGGGTGGTCGGCAGCGCGATCGCCCGCGAACTCGCCCGCCACCCGCACCTCGGGGTCGCCCTGGTGGAGGCCCAGGAGGACGTCGGTCAGGGCACCTCCAAGGCCAACACCGCCATCCTGCACACCGGTTTCGACGCCCACCCCGGCACCCTGGAGGCCCGCCTCGTCCGCGAGGGCTCCCGCCTTCTCGCCGCGTACGCCGCCGAGTCCGGCATCCCGGTCGAGCCGGTCGGCGCGCTGCTGGTCGCCTGGGACCGGGAGCAACTGGCCGCCCTGCCGGAGCTCGCGCGCAAGGCCGTACGCAACGACTGCCACGACACCGGGCAGTTGGGCGCCGACGAGCTGTACACCCGCGAACCCCACCTGGGTCCCGGCGCCCTCGGCGCGCTGCACGTACCCGGCGAGAGCATCGTCTGCCCGTGGAGCACCACCCTGGCCTACGCCACCCAGGCGGTGCGGGGCGGCGTCGACCTCCACCTCGACTGCCGTGTCACGGCGGCGAGCCGACGCGACGGCATCCACACCCTCACCACCTCGCGCGGCCCGCTGCACACCCGCCACCTGGTCAACGCGGCCGGCCTGCACGCCGACACCCTGGACCGCCTCCTCGGCCACCGCGCCTTCACCGTCACCCCGCGCCGGGGCCAGCTGATCGTCTACGACCGGCTCGCCCGCCCCCTCGTCCGGCACATCCTGCTGCCGGTCCCCACCGCTCTCGGCAAGGGCGTCCTGGTCGCCCCGACGGTCTACGGCAACGTCCTGCTGGGCCCGACCGCCGAGGACCTGGACGACAGGACCGCCACCCGGTCCACCGCGCAGGGACTGGCGCAGCTCCGCGAGAAGGGCCGCCGGATCCTGCCCGCGCTCCTCGACGAGGAGGTCACCGCCGTCTACGCCGGCCTGCGGGCCGCCACCGAACACGACGACTACCGCATCTCCGCCCACCCCGACCAGGCGTACGTCACCGTGGGCGGCATCCGCTCCACGGGCCTCACCGCGTCGCTCGCCATCGCCTCCCATGTCACCGGACTGCTGGGCGAGGCGGGGCTGGACCTGAAGAACCCCGTCGACCTGGATCCGGTGCGCATGCCGAACCTCGGTGCCGCCTTCCCCCGCCCCTACCAGCAGGGTGGTGACGTGATCGTCTGCCACTGCGAGCAAGTCACCCGCGGCGAGATCAGGAACGCCCTCGCCACCACGATCCCGCCGCGCGGCCTGCCGGGCCTGCGCCGCCGTACCCGGGCCGGGGCGGGCCGCTGCCAGGGCTTCCACTGCGGGGCGACGGTCCGGGAGCTGTTCGAGAAGGCGGGCAGACCGTGACCAAGGAACGCCACGTCGACGTGCTCGTCGTCGGTGCCGGTCCGGCCGGTCTCGCGGCCGCCGCCCGGCTCGCCGTCGCCGGAGCCGGCCGGGTGGAGGTGCTGGAACGGGAACAGGAGGCTGGGGGAGTGGCACAGTACTGCGCCCACGGCGGATTCGGCACCTGGACCAAGCCGTTGACCGGACCGGCGTACGCCCGGCTGCTCGTCGAGGCGGCCGGGCGGGCGGGTGCGGTGGTCCGTACGGGGGTGACCGTGCTGGACTGGGCCGGTTCGACAGCGCCCCAAAGGGGCGCGGGGCTGTACGAGATGTGCGGCTGCCGCCACGTGGGCGCGACCAGCCACGACGGTGCCGCAGTCGGCACACGGCAAGCGGAGCGCTTGGGCCTCGCCACGATCGGCGTGCGCGGCCCGGAGACGGTCACCGCACGGGCGGTGGTCCTCGCCACCGGCGCCTACGAACGCCCCCGCGCGGCACGGCTGATCCCGGGCACCCGGCCCGCCGGGGTCTACACCGGAGGCGAACTTCAGCAGGCGGTGCACCGCTACCGGCAGCCGATCGGGCGGCGGGCGGTGCTGGTGGGGGCCGAGGACGTGTCGTACGCGGCGGCCGGGGCCGTACGCGCGGCGGGTGCCGAGGTGGTCGCGATGGTCGCCGACCGGCCGCGCGCCGGAGCCGTCCGTGCCCTGGACGCCCGGCTCCGCTCCCGCATCCCGCTGCTGACCGGCACGACGGTCACCGAACTTCTCGGGCACGGGCGGCTGTCCGGTGTGCGGATCCGGCACCGCGACGGCCGTACCGGCGTCCTCGCCTGCGACACCGTGGTCTTCACCGGGGACTTCGCCGCCGAGGACGAACTCGCCCGGCGGGCCCGGATCGCCCTCGCCCACCGGCCGTACACCGACCGCCCGGGTGTCTTCGCCGTCGGCGGTCTGCGGAACCCGGGACTGGACGCCCGGGCGGCGACCAGGGAGGGGGCCGAGGCGGGGCGGGCGGTGCTGGAGTGGCTGGTCAGTCGCCCGTGAAGGACCCGTGCCGGCCCGCCCCCGACGCGAACCGGGCCGCGCCTTCCAGGCCCTCCGCCAGCACGGCCGTCCCGTGCCGGATCTCGGCCCCCATCGCCGCCGTCTCGGACAGCCCCTCCTGGTCGAGGACCGACGCGCGGTCGCTGCGCAGACAGGCCTGCGGGAAACCCGCGATGGACGCGGCCAGTTCCTCGGCCGCCTCGCGGGCGCGGCCGGCGGGGACGACCCGGTTGGCCAGGCCCATCTCGTACGCCTCGGGGGCCGGGACCGGACGGCCGGTGAGGATCAGGTCCATCGCCCGGCCGGTGCCGATCAGCCGGGGCAGCCGTACCGTGCCGCCGTCGATCAGCGGCACGCCCCAGCGGCGGCAGAAGACGCCGAACACCGCGTCCTCCTCGGCGACCCGCAGATCGCACCACAGGGCCAGCTCCAGCCCCCCGGCCACGGCATGCCCGGCGATCGCCGCGATCACCGGCTTGGAGAGGCGCAGCCGGGTCGGGCCCATCGGGCCGTCGCCGTCCTCCGCCACCCGGTTGCTGCGCTCGCCGCCCATCGCCTTGAGGTCCGCGCCCGCGCAGAACGTGCCGCCCGCGCCCCACAGCACCGCTACCCGGGCCTCCTCGTCCGCCTCGAACTCCCGGAAGGCGGCGACGAGTTCGGCCGCCGTCGGCCCGTCCACCGCATTGCGCACCTCGGGCCGGGAGAGCACGACCGTGGTGACATGACCCTTGCGTTCGAGGTGGACCGGCATGTTCTCCCTCTCGTCGGAAGACCTTCAGATGACCTTCAGCCGTACCAGCGCTCCCAGTGTCAGGGCTCCCGGCAGCAACGGCACCCACACGGTGATGATCCGGTACGCGAGGACCACGGCCGTGGCCACCGCCACCGGGCCGCCGGCCGCCACCAGCGCCACGATCAGCGCCGCCTCCACCGAACCCAGGCCGCCCGGCGTGGGGATGAGGGCGACGGCGACCGTGGCCGCCAGGTACGCCAGCGCCATGTGTGCGGGCGGCACGTCGAGGCCCAGGGCCTGCCCCACCGCCACCAGACCGGCCGCCTGGAGCGCGGGGAAGGCGAGCGAGCCGCCCCACAGCGCCAGCGCCCGGGACGGACGCGTGTGCACCGAGCGGGCCTCGCACAGGGCGCTGCGCACGAAGCGGAACACCGGCTCGCGCACCCGCCGGACGAGGAACAGCGTGGCCAGCGCCACGGCCAGCAGCGCGCCGGCGACGGCGAGCACCGGTCCGACGTCACCGTCGGGGAGCAGGCCGTCGAGCCGCAGCGCGTCCGGGAAGGCGACGAAGAACACCGCCATCAGGCCCACGCGGGCGATCGACTCGGCGAGCAGGTAGAGGGCCAGCGCGGCGGAGGAGGTGGCGAGCGGCACCCCGCACACGGTCATGAACCGCAGGTTGACCGCGCCCGAGCCGAGGCCCGTCGGCAGCAGGTGGTTGGCCGAGCCCGCCGCGAGCTGGGTGGCCAGCAGCCGCCAGCGGGGCAGCGGCTGGACGACCGCGCCCTGCCGGGTGAAGGCGGCGGCCACCCAGGTCAGGCAGGTGGCACCGCCGGCCGCCAGCAGCCAGGGCCAGGAGGCGTCGCGCAGATGGCCGAAGCCCTCGACGAGGACCGGCCAGTGCTGCACCGCGATGCCCGCGACCAGCACGAGCGGAATCAGGGTGAGGATGTGCCGCCAGGGGATGCGGCGGGCGAGCCGGGGGAGACGGCTCTCACGGAAGTCGGGGATTCTTACCGCTGTCACACCGGGAGAGGTTTTCCGCGCCGCCCCAACTGCGGGTGGCGGAAGAGGAGACACCGGATGACGGAAGGGAAGCGGGTGAGGACTCATCGGGTCCTTCGTACGGGGGGACGGCGAGCGGACCTTGACCTCAACGAAGCTTGAGGTCTTACGTTCTCCCTCATGAGTATGGAGACCACCGCCTGGATGCAGCTGCACAGCGTGATGACCGCCCAGCAGGAGCGGCGCCCGTTCGACCGGGCCACGCTGCGCCGCATCGCCGCCTTCGCCCGCCCGTACCGGGGCGGCATAGTCCGTTTCGTCCTCCTCGGGGTGGTCACCGCCCTGCTCGCCGTCGCGACCCCGGTGCTGGCCGGCCATGTCGTCGACGCGATCGTGTCGGGGCACGACACCGGCACGGTCGTACGGCTGTCCCTGCTGATCGCTCTGGTTGCGCTCGTGGAGGCGGCGCTCGGGGTGCTCGGGCGGCGGCTCTCGGCGACGCTCGGGGAGGGCCTCATCCTCGACCTGCGCACGGCTGTGTTCGATCATGTGCAGCGCATGCCCGTCGCGTTCTTCACACGTACCCGTACGGGAGCGCTGGTCAGCCGTCTCAACAACGACGTGATCGGCGCCCAGCGGGCCTTCGCCGGCACCCTCTCCGGTGTGGTCAGCAACCTGGTCACGCTGGTGCTCACGCTCGCCGTGATGCTCACCCTGTCCTGGCAGATCACCCTGCTCGCGCTGGTGCTGCTGCCGGTGTTCGTGGTGCCCGCCCGCCGGATGGGCGGCCGGATGGCCCGGATGCAGCGGGAGGCCGCCGCGCTCAACGCGGACATGGGCACCCGGATGACCGAGCGGTTCTCCGCGCCGGGCGCCACCCTGATCAAGCTCTTCGGCCGCCCCGAGGAGGAGTCGGCGGAGTTCACCGCCCGAGCCGCCCGGGTCCGGGACATCGGGGTGCGGACCGCCACTTCCCAGTCGGTGTTCATGACCGCGCTGACCCTGGTCTCCTCGCTGGCGCTCGCCCTGGTCTACGGCCTCGGCGGCTGGTTCGCGCTGCGCGGCACCCTGGAACCGGGCGCGGTGGTCTCCCTGGCCTTGCTGCTGACCCGTCTCTACGCCCCGCTCACCGCGCTCGCCGGCGCCCGGGTCGAGGTGATGAGCGCGCTGGTCAGCTTCGAGCGGGTCTTCGAGGTCCTCGACCTGAAGCCCCTGATCGAGGAGAAACCGGACGCCCGAGAGGTCCCCGAGGGCCCGGTGGCCGTCGAGTTCGAGGACGTCCGCTTCGCCTACCCGGCCGCCGACCAGGTCTCCCTGGCCTCGCTCGAAGAGGTCGCGGTCCTCGACTCGCGCGGCGGCAGCGAGGTCCTGCACGGCATCTCCTTCCGCGCCGAACCCGGCCAGACCGTCGCCCTCGTGGGCTCCTCCGGCGCCGGCAAGTCCACCATCGCCCAGCTGCTGCCGCGCCTGTACGACGTCGACGAGGGCGCCGTCCGCATCGGCGGCGCCGACGTCCGCGACCTGAGCGCCGGCTCGGTGCGCGCCACCCTCGGCATGGTCACCCAGGACGGCCACCTCTTCCACGACACCGTCCGCGCCAACCTGCTGCTCGCCCGGCCCTCGGCCACGGACGAGGAGCTGTGGGACGCCCTCGGCCGCGCCCGGCTCGGCGAGGTCGTCCGGTCGCTGCCCGACGGCCTGGACACGGTGGTCGGCGAGCGCGGCTACCGCCTCTCCGGCGGCGAACGGCAGCGGATGACCATCGCCCGGCTGCTGCTGGCCCGCCAGCGCGTGGTGATCCTCGACGAGGCCACCGCCCATCTCGACAACACCTCGGAGGCGGCGGTCCAGGAGGCCCTCGCCGAGGCGCTGGCGGGACGCACCGCCGTCGTCATCGCCCACCGGCTGTCCACGGTCCGGGCCGCCGACCAGATCCTGGTGGTCGAGTCCGGCCGGATCGTGGAGCGCGGCACCCACGACGAACTCCTCGCGGAGGACGGGCGGTACGCCGAACTGCACCGCACTCAGTTCACAGAGGTGACGACGCCCTGACAGAGCGTTCACATCCCCGTCACGTTTTCCTGTGAGTCGGGGAGGGGAGCGCTCCCCTACTTGACGGCCGTGGTCCGGACCTTTAGTTTCACGCCTTAAACAAAGCCTCACGTGTGTAGCCAACACCCACCTGACCAAAGGGTGTTGGGCCACATCGTGCTGCCTCCCCCCGCGTGAAAGGCCAACCCCCCGCATGGCCAGACCTCTGCCCACGGCTGTCGCCCTCGCCGCCCTGTCCCTCTCGGCGGGCCTGCTCACCGCCTCCCCCGCACAGGCCGCCACCGGCACCATCACCGGCCTCGCCGGCAAGTGCCTCGACGTCGCCGGCGCCAACTCCGCCGACGGCACGGCCGTCCAGCTCTACGACTGCAACGGGACCTCCGCCCAGCAGTGGACCCGCGGCACCGACGGCACCCTCCGCGCCCTCGGCAAGTGTCTTGACGTGACCGGCAATTCGACCGCCGACGGCGCCAAGCTGCAACTGTGGACCTGTAGCGGCGGCGCCAACCAGCAGTGGACCGTCTCGTCCGCGAACGACATCGTCAATCCGCAGGCGAACAAGTGCATGGACGTCACCGGCAACAGCTCCGCCAACGGCACCCGGATACAGATCTGGACCTGTGCGGGCACCTCCAACCAGAAGTGGACCGCCCCGGCGGCCGACGGCGGTACCACCCCGTCCTCCCCGATGGCCGTGGCGCCGTACCTCTACAACGGCTGGGGCGACCCGCCGAGCCCGACCACGATCACCAACGCGACCGGCGTGAAGTACTACACGCTCGCCTTCGTGCTCAGCAACGGCTACTGCAACCCGCAGTGGGACGGCAGCCGGGCGCTGACCGGCGGGGTCGACCAGAGCACCATCAACACCGTGCGCGCCAACGGCGGTGACGTCATCCCGTCCTTCGGCGGTTACAGCGGCAACAAGCTGGAGAGCTCCTGCTCCAGCGCGAGCGAGCTGGCGGCGGCGTACCAGAAGGTCATCAACGCCTACGGCGGTCTCAAGGCGATCGACATCGACCTGGAGGCCGACGCCTACAGCAACGGGACCGTGCAGCAGCGGGTCGTGGACGCGCTCAAGACGGTGAAGGCCAACAACTCCGGCCTGAAGGTGTACATCACCATCGGCACCGGCCAGAGCGGCCCCGACACCAGCCTGATCAACCGGGCCGCGTCCTCCGGGCTGGCCGTCGACGCCTGGGCCATCATGCCGTTCGACTTCGGCGGCGCGGGACAGAACATGGGCAACCTGACCACCCAGGCGGCCGAGGGGCTCAAGAACGCGCTGAAGAACGCGTACGGCTACAGCGACGACACCGCCTACCGGGACATGGGCATCTCGTCGATGAACGGCATCACCGACAACAGCGAGACCGTCACGGTGGCCGACTTCCGCACCATCCTGGCCTACGCCCAGCAGCACCACCTGGCCCGGCTCACCTTCTGGTCCGCCAACCGCGACCGGCCCTGCACCGGCGGCTCTGCCGACAGCTGCTCCGGCGTGAGCCAGTCCAACTGGGACTACACGCGCGTCTTCGCCGGATACACCGGCTGATCCCGCACTCTTCGCGCTTTTCGGAATTAGGAGAACCCGTGCTTCGCCTTCCCCGGCGCCGCAGACCAACGGCCGCCGCAGCGGTGGCCGTTGTCGCCGCCTCCCTGCTCACCGCGGCGGGCGCCTCCTCGCCCGCGTCCGCCGCCACGCTGCCCACCGGCAACACCACCCTGCTCAACGCGGCCAGCGGCAAGTGCGTGGACGCCAAGGCGGCCGCCACCGCCGACGGCACCGTCGTCCAGCAGTACACCTGCAACAACACCACGGCCCAGCAGTGGAGTTTCACCTCCACCAGCGACGGCTACGTCCGCATCAACAACGGCAACAACGCCAACGAGGTCCTGGACGTCACCGGCGTCTCCACGGCCGACAACGCGCTCGTCCAGATGTGGACCTACGGCGGCGGCACCAACCAGCAGTGGCTGCCGGTCGACGACGGCGGCGGCGCCTACCACTTCGTCAACCGCAACAGCGGCAAGTGCCTCGACGACCCCTCCGCCTCGACCGCCGACAGTGTGCAGTTCGTGCAGTACACCTGCAACGGCACGCAGGCCCAGCGGTTCCAGGTCGTCCCGGTGACCCAGTCGAGCAACCCGGACCTCGGCTCCAACGTGGTCATCTTCGACCCGTCGATGTCCGCGTCGACCATCCAGAGCAAGCTGGACTCGATCTTCCAGGCGCAGCAGACCAACCAGTTCGGCTCCGACCGCTACGCCGTGATGTTCAAGCCCGGCGCCTACAGCGCGGACGTCAACGTCGGCTTCTACACGCAGGTGCTCGGCCTGGGTCTGTCGCCCGACGCGGTCTCCATCAACGGTGCGGTGCACGCCGAGGCCGACTGGTTCTCGGGCAACGCCACCCAGAACTTCTGGCGCGGTGCCGAGAACCTCTCCGTCAACCCGACCAGCGGCAGCGACCGCTGGGCGGTCTCGCAGGCGTCCGCCTACCGCCGGGTGCATCTGCGCGGCAACCTCGCCCTGGACGACGGCGGCTGGTCCAGCGGCGGCCTGATCGCCGACAGCCAGATCAACGGCCAGGTCAACTCCGGTACCCAGCAGCAGTGGCTGACCCGCAACTCGCAGCTCGGCAGCTGGACCGGCTCCAACTGGAACATGGTCTTCGTCGGCAGCACCGGCGTGCCGTCCACCACCTTCCCGAGCCCGCCGGACACCACGGTCGCGCAGAGCCCGACCACCCGTGAGAAGCCGTTCCTGTACGTCGACGGCTCCGGCAACTACCAGGTGTTCGTGCCGTCGACGCGCACCAACACCTCCGGCACCAGCTGGAGTTCCGGCACTGCCGCCGGTTCGTCGCTGTCGCTGGACAGCTTCTA
The DNA here is from genome assembly GCF_042720695.1 of Streptomyces sp. NPDC058457. NCBI lineage: Bacteria > Bacillati > Actinomycetota > Actinomycetes > Kitasatosporales > Streptomycetaceae > Streptomyces > Streptomyces sp. NPDC058457. The sequence continues at coordinate 69,948 of NZ_JBHXLU010000040.1, forward strand.
CGTCGTGAAGCCGGGCGCCACCGCGTCGCAGATCAACGCGGCTCTCACGGCGGGCAAGAACCTGCTGGTCACCCCGGGTGTCTACCACCTCGACCAGACCCTGCAGATCAACCGCGCCGACACCGTGGTCCTCGGCCTCGGCCTCGCCACCTTCGTCCCGGACAACGGCATCACCGCCATGAAGGTCGCCGACGTCGACGGCGTCAACATCGCGGGCCTGCTCTTCGACGCCGGCACCACCAACTCCTCCACCCTGGTGGAGGTCGGCCCCAGCGGCTCCTCGGCCTCGCACGCGAGCGACCCGACCTCGCTGCACGACGTGTACTTCCGCGTCGGCGGCGCGGGTGTCGGCAAGGCCACCACGAGCCTGGTCGTCAACAGCGACAACGTCATCGGCGACCACATGTGGATCTGGCGTGCCGACCACGGCAGCGGAGTCGGCTGGACCAGCAACACCGCCGACACCGGCCTGGTGGTCAACGGCGACAACGTGACGATGTACGGCCTGTTCGTCGAGCACTTCCAGAAGTACCAGACCATCTGGAACGGCAACGGCGGCAAGACGTACTTCTACCAGAACGAGATGCCGTACGACCCGCCGAACCAGTCCTCGTGGATGAACGGCTCGACCAAGGGCTACGCGGCCTACAAGGTCGCCGACTCGGTCACCAGCCACCAGGCGTACGGCCTCGGCAGCTACTGCTACTTCAGCAGCAACTCGAGCGTCGTCGCCGATCACGCGATCGAGGCGCCGACCAACTCGAACGTCAAGTTCACCAGCATGGTGACGGTCTCCCTCGGCGGCACCGGCACCATCACCCACGTCATCAACAACAGCGGAGGACCGTCGAACTCGTCGACCAACGTCGCGAACCTCAACTCGTATCCGTGACCGTCGCCCGGTGAGCGGTCAGCGGGTGCCCCGGCGGATCTCCGCCGGGGCACCCGCCCTTTGTCACGACGGCGTGTTGTGCCGGGACTGCGGCGTACGCGCCGCGGGCCGGTCCTTCGGCTCCTGCTGGTCCGGTCCCGGCCGGTGGCTGCCGCGCAGTGCGGAGGCCACCGCGGAGACCAGGGCCATGCCGGCGGCCACGCCGAAGACGATGGCCAGGCCGTGGTGGAAGGGACCGGACACCAGCTGCGGGAAGAAGGTGTGCCCGGTCAGCACCGACCGCTGGGCCTTGGTGACATGGTCCAGGACGCCCTCGGAGGCGAGCAGGTGCTCGACGGGGTTGTTGCCGAGGAACGTCGCGAACAGCGTGCTCACCGGTGGCAGCGCCGCGGCGTGCGCGGCGGAGGCGGCCGGAACGCCGTGCGCCACCAGGCCGCTCTTCAGCGTCGCCGGAAGCGAGGAGGCGAGCCCGGACACCATCAGCGAGAAGAAGACGCCGATGGACAGCGCCGTACCGGAGTTCTGGAAGGTCGAGCGCATGCCCGAGGCGACACCCCGGTACTCGGCCGGCACACTGCCCATGATCGACGAGGTGTTGGGCGCCGAGAACATGCCCTGGCCGAGGCCGTTGAGCAGCAGCAGTGCCGCGAACAGCCCGTAGTCGAAGTCGACGGGCAGCGCGAGCAGGCCGAGGAAGGACGCGGTGACGACCACCAGCCCCGCGGTGGAGAAGAACCGGGCGCCGAACCGGTCCGACAGGTACCCGGACACCGGTCCCGCGATCAGGAAGCCCAGCGTCAGCGGGAGCATGAAGATCCCGGCCCACAGCGGGGTGTCCTCGAAGTCGTAGCCGTGCAGCGGCAGCCAGATGCCCTGGAGCCAGATGATGAGCATGAACTGCAGACCGCCGCGCGCGATCGAGGTCAGCAGGGCGGCCACGTTGCCCGCGGCGAACGCCCTGTTCTGGAAGAGCGCCAGGTTGAACATGGGTTCGGCGACCCGCGTCTCGACGACACAGAACGCCAGCAGCAGGGCGGTGCCACCGATCAGGCCGGTCAGCACCCACGGGTTGCCCCAGCCGGTGGCGCTGTCGCCGTAGGGCTGGATCCCGTAGGTGATCCCGGCCAGCAGGATGCCGGCGCCGGCCGCGAAGGTGAGGTTGCCCAGCCAGTCGATCCGCCCGGGCCGGCCCGCCGAGGTCTCCCGCAGGCTCAGGTACGACCAGATCGTGCCGGTGATGCTGATGGGAACGCTCACCCAGAACACGGCACGCCAGTCGACGACGGCGAGCAGACCGCCCGCGAGCAGACCGAGGAACTGGCCCGCGAGCGCGGTGATCTGGTTGATGCCGAGGGCCATGCCGCGCTGCCGGGCCGGGAAGGCGTCGGTGAGGATGGCGGCCGAGTTGGCGGTGAGCATGGACCCGCCGAAGGCCTGCACGATCCGCCACAGGATCAGCCACAGGGCACCGGCCCCGGCGCGGAACGGATCGAGCGACAGCGCGACCGAGGCACACGCGAAGATCAGGAACCCGAGGTTGTAGATCTTCACCCGCCCGAACATGTCGCCGAGCCGCCCGAGCACGACGACCAGCACGGCGGACACCAGCAGATAGCCGAGGATCATCCAGAGCAGGTAGCCGATGTTGCCCGGCGCGAGCGGATCGAGCCCGATGCCGCGGAAGATCGCCGGCAGCGAGATGATCACGATCGACGCGTCCATCGTGGCGATCAGCACGCCGAGCGTGGTGTTCGAGAGCGCGACCCACTTGTAGCCCGGCCCGGGTGGACTGTCCTTGTGGCGGGCCGAGCGCAGGGCTGCGGACCACCCGTGCCCGCTCACAGCCGCTCCGCCAGCCGGTCGAGGAGCGGCAGGGCCGCCCCGAGCATCGCGCGCTCCTGGTCGGAGAACGTGTCGAGGACGGCGGCGAGCCGCTGCACCGACTCGGAGCGCCGCTCGGCGAGCACGGCCCGTCCCTCGTCGGTGACGGCCAGGATGCTCCGCCGTCCGTCCGCGGCATCGGGAGTACGGCGGACCAGACCGCGCTGTTCGAGCTGGGCCAGGGTGCTCGCCATGGCCTGGGGTCGTACCCGCTCCATCTCGGCGAGGGAGGTCGGGGAGTCCGGGCCCTCGGCCGCGAGCCGCGCAAGGACGGACACCCCCGAAAGGGACAGATCCCCCACGGCGTGCCCCTGCCGCAGCCGCCGCGTCACCCGGCCCACCGCGAGCCGGAGATCGGACGCGAGCCGGGCGGCGTCGCTCAGATCGCGTATACCGCCGCCATCGGCGGCCATGTCTGTCTTCACATGTACTAACACTAGGTTTATCAGTCTGGACTGCTCAACCTTTCATTAGTAAATATGGCGGACCGGTCCCCTTGCTACGTGGCGATCGGCACGAGCGGCAACCGGTTCAAGAACGCCCCGGTCGTCGGCGCGTTCCTCAGAACCATCGTCGAACGCACCGAGAGCGGAGTGGATCATGACACCTGGAGAGGACTCCCTGGGCGTCCCTGTCTCAGAGCCGCTGGATCACGGGCGCGTCGGTGCGGTCCCTGATGTCCCGAGCGGTCACGCCCGGTGCGCATTCCACCAGCACCAGGCCGTCCGGTACGACGTCGAGGACGCCGAGGTCGGTGATGACGCGGTGGACGCACCGCTCGCCCGTGAGCGGGAGGGAGCACTCCTTGACGATCTTCGGCGTACCGTCCTTGGCGGTGTGTTCCATCAGGACGATGACGCGGCGGGCGCCGTGGACGAGGTCCATGGCGCCGCCCATGCCCTTGACCATCTTGCCGGGGATCATCCAGTTGGCCAGGTCGCCGCCGGCCGACACCTGCATGGCGCCGAGGACGGCCGTGTCGATGTGGCCGCCGCGGATCATGCCGAAGGAGAGCGCGGAATCGAAGAAGGAGGCGCCCGGCAGTACGGTGACGGTCTCCTTGCCCGCGTTGATCAGGTCGGCGTCGACCTGGTCCTCGTACGGATAGGGGCCGGTGCCCAGGATGCCGTTCTCCGAGTGCAGGACGACGTGCACGTCAGGCGGGAGGTGGCTGGGGACGAGGGTCGGCAGGCCGATGCCGAGGTTGACGTAGGAACCGTCGGTGAGTTCGGCGGCGGCGCGGGCCGCCATCTGGTCGCGGGTCCAGCCCAGTTGGCCATGCATGGCGGCACTCACGCTCGTACCGTCCTCTTCTCGATGTGCTTGTCGGCTGCCTGGGCCGAGGTGAGGGGCACGACCCGCTGGACGAAGATGCCCGGCAGATGCACCTCGTCGGGGTGCAACCCGCCCGGTTCCACGAGCTCTTCGACCTCGGCGACGGTGACACGTCCGGCCATCGCGGCGAGCGGGTTGAAGTTGGCGGCGGACCTGCGGAAGACCAGGTTCCCGTGGCGGTCGCCGCGCCAGGCCCGTACGAGCGCGTAGTCGGTGGTGATGCCGAGCTCCAGGACGTGGGTGCGACCGTGGAAGTCGCGGGTCTCCTTGGCCGGGGACGCGACGGCCACCGACCCGTCCGGCGCATACCGCCACGGCAGACCGCCCTTGGCGACCTGTGTGCCGACGCCGGCGGGGGTGTAGAAGGCGGAGACACCCGCGCCGCCGGCCCGCAGCCGCTCGGCCAGCGTGCCCTGCGGCACCAGCTCCACCTCCAGTTCGCCCGACAGGTACTGCCGGGCGAACTCCTTGTTCTCGCCCACGTAGCTGCCCGTGACACGGGCGATCCGGCCGTCGGCCAGCAGGACTCCCAACCCGCGCCCGTCCACACCGCAGTTGTTCGACACGACCTCCAGACGGGTGGCGCCCTGGCCGTGCAGGGCCCGGATGAGTACGTCGGGGATGCCGCTGAGACCGAAGCCGCCGACGGCGAGCGATGCGCCGTCGGGAATGTCGGAGACCGCCTCTTCGGCGCTCGCGCGGACCTTGTCCATGGGAGGAGGGCCTTTCTGTGGTGCGTTGTTGCTGGGTCAGGGACCCGTACGTAGGGCGTCCGAGATCGACTTGGCACCGCCGTGCGCGGTGAGGCCGCCGTCGACCGGGATCTCCGCCCCGGTGATGAAGGAGGACTCGTCGGACAGCAGGAACACCACGAGCGGGGTGACGTCGTCGACGGTCCCGGTGCGGCCGAGCGGTGTCTCACGGACGTTGGCCTCGCGGAACGAGGGCGCGGCGGAGGCGGTCATCTCCGTCTCGACGAAGCCGGGGTGGACGGTGTTCACGCGGATGCCGCGGGGGCCGAGTTCCATCGCGGCGGTCTTCGACAGGCCGCGCAGTGCCCATGTGCTCGCCGTGTACGCGACCGGGTAGTGGGCGGTCGGCGCCGCCGATGAACCGACGTCGACGATCGAGGCCCCGGCGCGCGTCAACGGCAGCAGGTACTGGATGCCCAGCAGCGGACCGGTGACGTTGACCGCGTGGACCCGCGCCATGTCCTCGGGCCGTACGTCGTCGACGCGGGCGCGCCGGGTGACGCCCGCGTTGTCGACCAGGCCGTGCACCTGCCCGTAGGCGTCGCGCAGTTCGGCGGCGAGCCCTGCCCATTCCTTCTCGCCGGTCACGGCCGCTCCCGCGGGCGGCGCCGGGCGACCGGTACCGGCACGGGATCGGGGCCGGGCACCACGGTGTTGGAGACACTGCCGATGCCCTCGACGGTGAGGGTGACCGTGTCCCCGGGCTTCAGCGGCGCGGGGTCCTGACGACCGCGGACGCCCCACAGCTCCGCCAGGCAGCCGCCGTTGCCGCAGGTGCCCGAACCGAGGACATCACCGGGACGTACCCAGGTGCCCCGCGAGGCGTAGGCGGTCATCTCCTCGAAGGTCCAGCTCATGTTGGACAGCAGGTCCTCGCCGATCACCTCGCCGTTGATCTCCGCGGTCAGCGCCAGGCGCAGGAGCCCGTCCGCGTCCCGGTACTTGTCCAGTTCGTCGGCGGTGACCAGGTAGGGGCCCAGCGTGCCGGCGGTGTCCTTGCCCTTGCACGGGCCGAGGCCCACCTTCATCTCGGCGGACTGGAGGTCGCGTGCGGACCAGTCGTTGAAGATCGTGTAGCCGACGATGTGGTCGCGGGCCTGCTCGGGGGTGAGGTCGCGGCCCTCCTTCCCGATCACGGCGGCGACTTCGAGCTCGAAGTCGAGCACCCTCGACCCCGGAGGCATGGGGATGTCGTCGTGCGGGCCGTACACCGCGTAGGGATTGGTGAAGTAGAACGTCGGGGCGGCGTACCACCGCTCGGGTACACCGGCGGCCCCGTCCACGGACCGTCGTACGCCCTCGACGTGCTCCTCGAAGGTGACGAAGTCCCGCACGGTGGCCGGTTGGAGCGGAGGCAGCAGGGTGACGTCGGAGACGTGCGGACCGGCCGGGACGTCGAGCATCCGGGAGCCCGCGTCGAGCAGCTCGGGCAGGCCGCCTCCGTCGGCGAGCAGGCCGGTCAGCGAGCTGACGCCGGGCAGGGGACAGAGGTGGCCGTCCTCTTCGACGACGGCCACCTGGCGTCGATGGCGGTGTTCGTACGTGGCGAAGCGCATGGGAGGGGTCCTGTCGACGGGAGGACGGGGAGGCCGGGGGGCGGTGCGGGATCAGACCGGCGGGGCGACGAACACGCCGCGGTCCACGTCGTTGAAGGACTCCTTGGTGACCAGTTCGTTCATGGGGTTGGCGGTGCCCCACTGGTCGGTGACCTCGGGCTTCGAGAAGTCGTACACGTGCGGGTGCCAGGTGTCCTCGTCGAGGAGTTCCAGTTCGGTCGTGTACTCGACGGTGTTGCCGTGCGGGTCGAGGAAGTAGGTGAAGGTGTTGTCGCCCGCCATGTGCCGGCCCGGTCCCCAGATCTTCCGGAACCCGGCGCGGATCACCCGGCCGGAACCGCGCAGGTACTCGTCGATACCGCGCATCTCGAAGGAGACGTGGTGCAGGGAGGTGTACGGGCCCTTCGCGATGGCCATGGAGTGGTGCTGGTTGCTGATCCGCATGAAGTGCATGACGTCGCCGATGTGCGGGTGGCCGAGCGTGTCGGACAGGCGGAAGCCCAGGTGGGTCTCGTACCACTCCCGAGTCCTGTCGAGGTCCGGCGAGTTGAGGACGACGTGCGAGAGCTTGACCGGGATCGACTCCTTCTCCTCGATCCTGCGGTGCTGTCGGACCTCGACGTCGGCGGAGACCTCGATGGTGCGGCCGTCCACGTCGAAGAACCGGAAACCGTAGCCGCCGCCGGGGGTGTCGACCTTGCCCGGCCGGGACACCAACCGAACGCCCCCGGCGAGGAGTCGCTCGGCGAGCGTGTCGACGTCGGCCGCCGACCCGGCGCCGTAGGAGACGAGGTCGAGGCGCTTCTCGTCGGCCTCGCGCAGTCGTACGACGTACTGCTCGGGGCTGCCCTCGGCGGCCAGGAAGGAGATCCCGGAGTCCTCGGCCACCTTGGTCAGGCCCCAGACGCCGGCGTAGAAGTCGAGCTGCTTCTCGTAGTCGGGCACGGCGAGGTCGACGTGCCGGAGATGGGTGAGCAGGCGGTCGCTCATGGAGGTCCTTCTCAGGAGAGGTTGAGCAGGGCGGCGGCGTTGCCGCCCCGCACCGCGTGGAAGTCGTCGTCGGGCAGGTCCGCCGCGCGCAGGGCGGTGAGCGGGTCCTCGGTGCCCATGTCGAAGGGGAAGTCGGAGCCGAGCAGGACCCGTCCGGGTCCGGCGGCCCGGATCAGCTGCCGGAGCCCCGACGCATCGTGGACGAGGGAGTCGAAGTACAGCTGCCCCAGGTAGCTGCTCGGCTCCCGGGCGCAGCTCCGCGCGTCGGGACGGACCCGCCAGGCGTGGTCGCAGCGGCCGAGGTGGGTGGGCAGATAGCCGCCGCCGTGTGCCGCGATCAGCTTCAGGCCGGGGTGGCGGTCCAGGATGCCGGAGAAGACGATGTGGGAGAGGGCGACGGCGTTCTCGGTGGGCTGGCCGACGGTGTTGGACAGGTACCACTGGTCCAGTCGCTCGTCGAGGGTGCAGCCGAAAGGGTGCAGGAAGACCAGGGCGCCGGTCTCCTCGGCCCGGGACCAGAAGGGCTCGTACGCGGGATCCGACAGCTCGCGGCCGGGGGCGTGCGAGGAGATCTCCACGCCTCTCAGCCCCTGGTCCAGCGCGTGGTCGAGCAACTCCACGGTGAGGTCGGGGTATTGAAGGGGAACCAGACCGAGCCCGTGCAGCCGGTCGGGGGCCTTCGCACAGTGCGCAGCGGTCCCCTCGTTGGCCAACCGGCATACCCGTGAGGCCAGTTGGGAGCCGGCCCAGTAGTGGTAGTGCGACGGGGACGGGCTGACCAGCTGGACGTCCACGCCCTGCGCGTCCATCGCGGCCAGCCGTACGGCGGCCTCCGTCAGCCGCGGCACGCGTGCCCCGACCATCGGGCCGTTCACGGCCAGGGCCGCCGGGCCGTTGCGGCGGGCGTCGAGCTCCCGGGCCTCGGCGAGGCCGGGCTGACCGGCGACGGCCTCCTCGACCTCCGGGAGCAGGAGGTGGGCGTGGACGTCGATCGTCGGCGCGGCCGATGCGGTGGCGGTCACGGGCGCTCCTTGAGAAGGTTCATGGTGCGGCCGACCAGCCCGGCCATGTCCGCGTCGCGCACGCCGTCCAGCTGCCACTGGCCGATCTGCACGGATGCCTCGACGACGGTGCGCACCCGGGGGATACGGCGGTCGTGGTAGGCCTGGAACAGTTCGCCGTCCCAGTCCCGTCCGGCGCCGAGCAGTTCGGCGAGGACGAGGGCGTCCTCCAGGGACATCGCCGCGCCCTGGGCCAGGGTGGGCGGGCAGCAGTGGGCGGCGTCGCCGATGAGCACGACCCGGCCCCGGTGCCAGGAGCCCTCGACCAGCAGGCGGTCGAACCAGGTGTAGTTGACCTTCTTCGGGTCGGTGATGTGAGCGGTGATCTCCGGCCAGGCGCCGCCGTAACCCCGCGCCAGACGGCGCATCTCGTCGGCGTAGGCGGCCGGGTCGATGGCGGCGCGGTCGCGGCACGCCTCGACGACATAGGCGTAGACGGTGCTTTCGCTGGTGGGGCAGTAGCCGGCGATGTAGGCGGGGCCGCCGTAGGCGAGGTCGGTGCGTGTCACGCTCTGGGGCCGTGGGGCGGCGACGCGCCAGATGGCCATGCCGGTGGGCTCGGGCTTGTCGGTGACGCCGATCGCGGCACGGGTGGCCGAGTTGAGGCCGTCGGCGGCGATCACCAGGTCGTAGCGGCCGGTCGTGCCGTCGCTGAAGCGCACCGAGACACCCTCGGCGTCCTGGTCCAGGATCTCGGCGGTGGTGCCGAGGCGTATGCCGGCGCCGGAGGCCCGGACCGCGTCGATGAGGATCCGCTGCAGCCGAGGGCGCTGCATGCCGAGGGTGGCGGGCAGGTCCTCCCCGCCGGTCCGGATGTCCTCGGCGACGAACAGGACGGTGCCGTCGGGCGCGGTCACGCCGAGCGAGCCGAAGGCGTATCCCGAGGCCCGCACCTGGTCCCACACGCCCAGTTCGCGCAGCACCCGCAGGGCGTTGCCCTGGAGGGTGATGCCGGAGCCGGTGGCGGCGTTCCAGTCGGGTCTGGCCTCGATCAGGTCGACGGGGATACCGGAGCGGCGCAGCAGGACGGTGACCGCGCTGCCGGAGGCGCCTCCGCCGATGACCAGGACGGTGGGGGTCCTCCCGGCCGAAGGCCGGGTGAGAGTGCGGCTGTCAGCCATGTCGGGGGTACCTCCCGGGGTTGGGCCGCGCGGCTTCGGGCGGCTGGGGTGCGGCTCGCCCGATGGGAGCGCGGGCCGGAGGCGGGGACGGGGGTGCGGCGGATACACCGGTGCTGTCCGGGGAAGGCGCATCCGGTGGCCGAACGGGCCCGTTGAGCGGGCTACTTGACGGCGATCGGGTTGACGGGGGAGCCGACGGCCCCGGTGATGGGCAGCGGCGCCGCGGTCAGCCAGAACTCGTACACGCCGTCGGCCGCGCAGTCGGCGGCGAGCGTGTCGAGGTCCCACATCTCGCCGATGAGCAGGCCCATGTTGGGGATGGCGACCTGGTGGAGCGGCTGGAAGGCGTGCTCGAACTCGTTGGGCCGCACCTCGAAGCCCCAGGTGTCGGTGGCGAGCGCGGCGATCTCGGTGCGGTGCAGCCAGCCGGCCGTGGTGAAGGACAGCCCCGGCGAGGCACCGCCCGCGTACTCGCCCCAGCCCTCGCGTCGGGCGCGGGCGAGCCGCCCGGTGCGCACGGCGACGATGTCACCGCGTCCGACGGTCACGCCGTGGGCCTCGGCGGTCGCGGTCAGGTGCTCCTCGGTGATGGCGAAACCGTCCGGCAACTCACCGTCCGCTCCGATGACGTGGCCGACGTCGAGGAGCACCCCGCGTCCGGCGACGTACGGTGCCATGTGCTCGATGCCGGTGACGAGGTCGCCGTCGGAGGTCACCGTGGTGGCGGCGTCCCGGCCGTTCCACGCCTTGCCGTGGTCGAAGATGTGGCCGAGCCCGTCCCACTGGGTGGAGCACTGCAGGGGCATCGCGATCACGTCGTCGGCGCCGCCGATGCCGTGCGGGAAGCCCTGGTTGCCGAGGGCGGCGTCGGTGCCGGTGTCCAGCATGGTGTGCACGGGGTTGGTCCGGCGCCGCCAGCCCTGCTGCGGCCCCTCCATGTCGAACCGCTGCGACAGGGAGAAGCTCACCCCGCGCCGGACGAGCGAAGCGCCCTCGCGCCGCTTGGCCTCGTCGAGGAAGTTGAGGGTGCCGAGCACGTCGTCCTCGCCCCAACGTCCCCAGTTGGAGTACGCCTTGGCGGCCTCGGCGATCGCGCCCTCGGGGTCGTCCCGGTTCACTCGGACTCCTCGACGCATCGGGTTCGCTGCACGCCCAGGCCGGTGATGGAACCCTCCATCACGTCACCGTCGCGCAGCAGCCGCCCCCAGTGGATGCCGTTTCCGGCCGGGCTGCCCGTCAGGACCAGGTCGCCCGGCAGGAGCCGGGCCGTCTGCGAGATGTACGACACCAGGCGGGCGATCCCGAAGAGCATGTCCTTGGTGGACTCGTCCTGCATCGTCTCGCCGTTGAGCGTCAGGGTGACCCGCAGATCGCCAGGGTCGGCGACGGACCCGGCCGGGACGAGCCACGGACCCAGCGGGGTGAAGCCCGGTGCGTTCTTACAGCGCAGCCAGTCGGTGCCGATGGCCTTCATGTCCCGGCGGAACACCGTCGCCCGGTCGGTGAGGTCGTTGGCGATGGTGTACCCGGCGACCTGCTCCAGTGCCTCCCCGACGGACACCCGATGCGTCGGCTTGGCGATGACGGCCGCCAACTCCAGCTCCCAGTCCGGTTGTTCGGCCCAGGAGGGGAGCACGACGTCGTCGTAGGGGCCGGCCACGGTGCTCGGCAGCCCGACGAACACGTACGGCAGGTCCTCGGCGGCCCGCCGGTCCATGACGGCGGCGATCTCGGCACGCGCCTCCTCGACCGTACGCGGGTCGTCGGGGGAGCGGTGGGCGACCTCCAGGTCGATCACGTGCTGCCGGTAGTTGGCGCCGGACTGGAAGATCTGCCGGGGCTGAAGCGGGGCGTGCACCCGCAGGCCCTCCAGGGGCTGCCAGTCAAGGGCGTCCTCGTCCGCCAGGGAGTGCAGGACGGGGAGGGTCTCCTCCCAGCGCTCCAGCACGGCCCGCACCTCGGACGGCGCCCAGGCGAGGGCTCTGCGGAGGTCGAGCACGCGGCCCTTCGCCAGGAGGCCGGGGAACGGCTCCCCGGCCGCAGGTGAGAACGTGCCGAGCGCGAACGGGCCGGCAGGTTGCGCGAGTGTTGCCATCAGATGTCCTCCTGCTGGGATGCGGTCTACTCTGACCTCGATCGACCGATCAGGGAAATCAATCCTGTGGATGCGGCACATCCATGCGGTGGATGTCTTCCGTTGGTGTTAGGTGGTGCCTGGTGAACCTGTCCCGACTCGACCTCAACCTGGTCCTGGCCCTGCGCGCGCTGCTGGAGGAGCGCAACGTCACCCGGGCCGGCGAGCGGGTCGGGCTGAGTCAGCCCGCGATGAGCGCGGCGCTGTCCCGGCTGCGCCGCCATTTCGACGACGAACTGCTCGCCCGCACCGGCAACACCTACGAACTGACGCCGCTCGGCGCCGCCCTGCGGGATCGCAGCGCGACCGCGTGCGATCTGCTGGAGCGGGTCTTCGCCAGCCAGGCCGACTTCGATCCGGCGGAGGAGAGCCGTGAGTTCACGCTGCTCGCCTCCGACTACGGGGCGGCCGTGTTCGGTGCCGCCCTCGCGCGTGCCCTGCACCGGGAGGCGCCCGGCATCCGGCTCACCTTCCAGCACTCGACGCCGGTGGCGGTGGAGAACACCGCCACCGTGCTGAGCACCGTCGACGGTCTGCTGCTGCCGCACGGCATCATCGACGGCTTCCCGGCCGTCGACCTCCACCAGGACCGCTGGCTCTGCATGGTCGCCGACGACCACCCGGACGTCGGCGACGAACTCACCCTCGACCAGCTGGCCCGCCTGCCCTGGGCCGTCTACCAGCGTCCCTACGACGCCCCGGCCGCCCGCCAACTCAGCATGATCGGCATCAGCCCCCGGGTGGAGGTCTCCGTGCAGACCTTCCAGCTGCTGCCCCACATGGTCGAGGGCACCCGCCGGGTGGCGATGATCCAGGAGCGCCTGGCGCGCGGAGCGGTCCGCTCCGCCGCGGTGCGTGTCCTGCCCTGCCCCTTCGAGGCGGTGCCGGTGCAGGAGGCGATGTGGTGGCACCCGGTGCACACCCAGGACGCGGCCCACATCTGGCTGCGCCGGAAGGCCGCGGAGGTGGGCACGGCGCTCACAGCATCTCCCTGAGGGGCGCGGGGAACTGCGCGACCAGCCACAGCCGAGCCGCAGTCGCGTCTGCCACTGATGGTGCATCGGCGGGTGCGCTTGTTGCGTGGCTGGTCGCGCGGTTCCCCGCGCCCCTGGGGGGCTCAGACCAGTTGCTCCGGCAGCGGCCGGGGATCCGCGGCGCCCACCCGGCGGCGGACCGCCCACAGCCCCGCTGCGACCATCGCGGCGGCCAGCCCCAGCGCGCCCACCGCACTCGCGAGGCTGCCGACCGCGGCCTCCCCGGCGAGCAGCACCAGCGGACAGACGAACTCGCCGCCGAAGAAGGCGGCCATCCACAGCCCCGTGCCGCGACCTCGGTCCTCGAACGCCAGGCGGGACATCGCGCTCGTGAGGAGGGCGGGCAGCAGCATGCCGGTGCCCACACAGTTGATCACCGCACCGACGACCAGCAGGGGAGCGCTTCCTGCGAGGAACATCACGCCGAAACCGAGGGCGCAGACCCCGAGAGCGGTGGGCAGCATCGGATCGGGAGAGCGCTTGAGGCGGGCGAAGGCGATCGCCCCTCCCACGGTCGCCGCACTGGCGATCGCGGTGGCCAGACCGATCACGCCGGAGTTCTCCACCCCGAGGTCGTCGAGCAGGTACGACATCTCGACCGGGACGGTGTAGAAGACCATCGCCCCGAAGAAGGTGAGGGCGCAGATGCCTCCCGACTGCCGCCAGGGGAACGGGCGTCGCGCCTCGGTGACCGGGGCCTCGGTGACCGTCGCCTCCGTCGCCGGGCTGGGCAGGGAAGAGGCCATCAACGGGGCGAGCACCAGGCTCACCGCATACACCCAGAAGGGCACCCGCCAGCCCGCCGAACCGGCGGCGCCGCCGAGGACGAAGAAGACGGTGGCCGACGCGGAGGCGCACATGGTCTGCAGGGCGAGGTACTTCACCCGCCGGCGGCCGGAGTAGTAGTCGCCGATCAGGGTGGTACAGCACGTCATGATCGCGGCCTCGGCGACCCCGACCAGGGCACGGCTCGCGATGATGGCGCCCAGCGAGTCCAGCCAGAGCGGGGCGGTGCCGAACACGGCGTACAGCAGGGTCGGCACGATCAACAGGCGCTTGCGCCCCAGCCGGTCCACGAACACCCCGGCGAACGGGGCCAGCAGCGCCAGCGCCAGCGCCGGAACGGTCAGCGCGAGCGGTACCAGGGCCTTGGCTCCCGGCACCGAGGCGAAATGGTCCTGCATCTTCGGCAGCACCGGGGCGATCAGCACCGCACCCAGGATCGGCAGACAACTGCCCGCCATCAGCAGGGTCACACGGAGCACATGGGCCGGGCCCGAGGCGGCCACTGGTGACTTGGGAGTGGCGTCGACCGCTGCGGTGGGGGACGACGGTGGAACGGAACCGGGCATGGCGACTCCAGGGACGGTGTACGGGAGCGGGCATGCCTTTCACGGACGCCTGTGGCGCACAGCATGCTGCGGACGGCCGGCACGTCGGCGGTTGGTCCGGACAGCGGCGTGCGGGTAGGGACGACTATGGGCTGTGGGAGGGCCGCTCGCCATCCTCGGCGCGATCCGAATCGTGTATCCGGCTCATCCAGGCTGTGGATGAGCCGGATACACCAGCCGCGGCCGGCGGGACGGGCTCCTGTTTGAATTTTCAAGCGGAGTCGGTCATGCTGTTGTTTGATTCATCAAACACATCTCTCCGGGGCCTTCCCCGTCATGCCTCCTTGGAGTCGCCATGCCTATTGCCGCAGACGCCGTTGCCGTCCGCCGTGGCCCGCTCGTCGTAGTGGGAGGTGTTGTCGCCGCGACAGCGGTGGCCTCCATAGCGGACACAGTGATCGCTCTCCTCGCCCTGGCCGCGGGCGCGTCCGACGACTTCCGGCCGCTGAAGGCGTCCTCGTACATCTTCCTGACAGTGGTCGGGGTAGTGGCTGGTGCCGTCGGCTGGGCCATCGTGCGCAACATGTCGAAGGACCCCGAGGCGTTGCTGCGGTGGCTGTTGCCGACTCTCGTCGTGGTGTCCTTCGTACCCGACTTCCTGCTCCTCGGTGACGGCGGGGCGATCGGCGTCGTGGCTCTCCTCCTGATGCACGTGGCGGTCGCGGCGGTGGCGGTGCTCACCTACCGCAAGGTCATGCCCCTGCCGTAGGGGACGGGCGGTGACAGGAGCGGCGGGTGCAGGCCACGAAACTCTGCCTGCCGGATACGTAGTCGCCGAATGCCATGCAGTCAGGCTGTGGTCAGGCGATGTCGCGCTGCCACGGCAGGCGCCGGCACTTGTCGTGGCCGTAGCACCGGTCGGCCGTGCATCGACGGCTCACCCACTGGTCCAAGGCCCGGGTGCGGGCCGCACTGCACCGGGCGGTGCGGGACCGGCTAGGTGCGAACTGTGAGCTGGTCCGGGCCTCACAGCCTTCGAGTCCGACGCACGCGAGTGTAAGGTGCGTTCCGCCCTTGACCTGCAGAAAGCCGGCAGGGAGCCGAACCCTTGGAGCACTCGATGCTGCGCACCATGTTCAAGTCCAAGATCCACCGGGCCACCGTCACCCAGGCCGACCTGCACTATGTGGGATCGGTGACCATCGACGCCGACCTCCTCGACGCCGCCGACCTGCTCCCCGGCGAGCTGGTCCACATCGTCGACATCACCAACGGCGCCCGGCTGGAGACGTACGTCATCGAGGGCGAGCGGGGCTCCGGGGTCGTCGGGATCAACGGGGCGGCCGCCCATCTCGTCCACCCCGGGGACCTGGTGATCATCATCAGCTACGCTCAGGTCACCGACGCCGAGGCGCGTACGCTTCGGCCGCGGGTCGTGCACGTCGACCACGACAACCGGGTCGTGGCCCTCGGCGCCGACCCGTCCGAGCCGGTACCGGGCTCGGACCAGGAGCGCAGCCCGCAGGCCGTATCGGCCTGACCGACGGACCAGGAGGGCGACATGAGCGACATCGAGATCCGCGACGACCGGGCGGCAGGCCGTCTGGAGGCGGTCGCCGGCGACGAAGTCGTCGGCCACATCGAGTATTTCGTCCTGGAGTCGCCCTCCCGGGCCTTCGTGCCGGTCCACACCATCGTGGAACCCGAGCACGAGGGGAAGGGCATCGCGGGCTCCCTCGCCCGCGAGCTGTACGCGATCTCCGAGCGCGAGAAGACCCCGGTGGCCCCGCTCTGCCCGTACGTCGTCGTGTGGGCCGAGCGCCACCCCGACGTGGCACCGACGCCGGACCCCGAGCTGCTGCGCGCGGCGAAGGAATGGCTGGTCGCCCACCCCGGCCGGTTCTGAGCGCCGGCTCGTGCTCGCGCTCCTCCACACCTCGCCCCTCCACGTCCCCGTCTTCGACGCCCTGCGCGACGAGCATCACCCGGGCCTGGAGCTACGCCACTCCGTGGCCCCGGACCTGCTGTCCCGGGCCCGCCGGGAGGGCCCCGAAGCGGTGACCGAGGACGTCACCGCAGCCCTCCGGCAGGCGGCGGCACACGGCGTTCGGGCCGTGCTCTGCACCTGCTCGACGATCGGCGAGGTGGCGGAGCGGGCGGCCGCCGAGGTCGGAGTGCCGATCATCCGCGGCGACCGGCCGATGGCGGCCGGGGCCGTGGCGGCGGGCCCCCGCATCGCAGTACTCGCGACGGTCGAGAGCACCCTGCCGCCCACCCTGGCCCTGCTGGACGACGAGGCCAGCCGCGCGGACCGCCCGATCCACGCCCGCGCCGAGGTCGTACCGGACGCCTGGACCCGCTTCGAGGCCGGCGACATCGAAGGTTGCGCGCTCTTGGTGGCGGCAGCAGCGGACGCCGTGACCGATGCCGACGTGATCGTCCTGGCCCAGGCCTCCATGACCTCGGCCGCGAAATTCACCACCACGACGGTCCCGATCCTGTCCAGCCCACGCCCGGGCCTGGCGGCGGGCGCGGCGGCGGTCGACTGGGGGAGTGCGCGAGCGCCGGTCGGGTAAATGGGGCAATAGACCCCCAGAGGTGACATCGAGCCACTGGCCGGAGGACACCATGACAAACCCAAGCCCCGACCCCGTACCGACCCCCCACCCTCCGGACCCCTACCCCAGCCCGGTCCCCACCCCCGAACCATCCCCGGCCCCCGCCCCAACCCCACCACCCCCGCCCCCACCACCGCCCACCCCAATCCCCCCAGGCCCAGACCCCACCCCCAGCCCAGAACCGGGCCCACCCCTGACCTGACCACCACACCCAACCACCAACCCCAGGGCCACGGAAACCCCCGCAAACCCCACCGCCGAGCCCACACCCGACGCACAATCCCAGCCCACCCCGGGGGCGCGGGGAACTGCGCGAAACCCACGACGCACCCGCACCCGACGCACAAGCCCAGCCCACCCCAGGGGCGCGGGGAACTGCGCGAAATCCCACGTCGAGCCTGCACTCGACGCACAATCCCAGCCCACCCCAGGGGCGCGGGGAACTGCGCAAAACCGCAGCGCACCCGCACCCCACAACGGCCGGCCCTACGCCGTGGCCTCCGAGCGGTCCCCGCCCCACAGCGTGTGGAACGCCCCCTCCCGGTCCACCCTCCGGTACGTGTGCGCCCCGAAGAAGTCCCGCTGCCCCTGCGTGAGCGCCGCAGGCAACCGCTCGGCCCGCAGCGCGTCGTAGTACGCCAGCGCCGCCGAGAAGCCGGGCACGGCAACCCCTTCCCGCGTCGCCGCGATGATCACCTCACGCCAGTCGTCCTGCGCCTCCGCGATCTCCCGCGCGAACGTCTCGTCCGACAGCAGGCTCGGCAGGTCCGCCCGCGCGTCGTACGCCGCACGGATCCGGTCCAGGAACGCCGCCCGGATGATGCAGCCGCCCCGCCAGATCGAGGACACCGCCCCGAGGTCGATGTCCCAGTCGTACTCGTCGCTGCCCGCCTGGATCTCGTGGAAGCCCTGCGTGTACGACACGATCTTCGACGCGTACAGCGCCTGCTCCACCCGGTCCGCGAACGCCGCCGCCTCCGCCTCGGACAGCGCCGTCGGCTTCGGACCGGCGAGCCCGCGCGAGGCGGCCCGAAGGTCGGCGTGTCCGGACAGCGAGCGCGCGAACACCGCCTCGGCGATACCCGACACCGGCACGCCCAGGTCGAGGGCGATCTGGACCGTCCAGCGGCCGGTGCCCTTCTGCTCGGCCTGGTCCACGACCACGTCCACGAACGGCTTGCCGGTCGCGGCGTCCACGTGCGCCAGCACCTCCGCCGTGATCTCGATCAGGTACGAGTCCAGCCGGCCCGTGTTCCACGTACGGAAGATGTCCGCGATCTGCGCGGGGGAGTACCCGGCGACATCGCGCAGCAACTGGTACGCCTCGCCGATCAACTGCATGTCGGCGTACTCGATGCCGTTGTGCACCATCTTCACGAAGTGCCCGGCCCCGTCGGGCCCGACATGCGTCACGCACGGCGCGCCGTCCGCCGCCTTCGCCGAGATCTTCTCCAGCATCGGGCCCAGCGAGTCGTAAGACTCCTTCGGCCCGCCCGGCATGATGCTCGGCCCGTGCAGCGCGCCCTCCTCGCCGCCGGACACGCCCATGCCCACGAAGTGGATGCCCTGTTCGCGCAGTGCCGCCTCGCGGCGCCGGGTGTCCGCGAAGTGCGCGTTGCCGCCGTCGATGATCATGTCGCCGGGCTCCAGGAGCGGTGCGAACTCCTCGATCACCGCGTCCGTAGGACCGCCCGCCTTGACCATGATGACCAGTCGGCGTGGCCGCTCCAACGCCTCGACGAACTCCTTGGCGGTCTCGGCCGCGATGAAGTCGCCCTCGTCCCCGAAGTTCTCCACCAGCTCGCGTGTCTTCGACACCGTGCGGTTGTGCAACGCCACCGTGTAGCCGTTGCGCGCGAAGTTCCGGGCGAGGTTGCGGCCCATGACCGCGAGACCCGTGACGCCGATCTGCGCCGAAGTGCTCATACCGCCTGCTCCTCAAGAATCAAGTCGATCCCGTAGAACGTGCAAGGGATGCTGCCGCCGCTCATGCCCGCCAGTATTGCCCAAAGGCCATCCTGACCCGCCGTCCGACCGGCCGCACATGCAGATACGGATCACACGGGCCCAACGGCTCAGTAACCTCGTGAAACGCTTCCCGTGGGTGCCGTGGGACCGGTGGGACTGACGGAACGTCAACGTGCGTCCGTCCCGCATCCCTTCGGAACACCTTCGCGTCGCGACGGCCGTGCCCCGAGGGGCAAGAGGCGGCTGATTGCCGTCTTGTCATGGCCTGTTCGGGCCGCTTACTTTTGGCCTTCCTGACGCGTGTGGCGAGGGGGGCTCCAGACATGGCCGAACGCGGTCGGCACCGCCGGTACCAGCCGAACAGGATCAACCGGGCCTCGCTCACCGTCACGGCGGGCGGCGCCGGCCTCGCGCTCCCGCTCGCCGCCGCCGCAAGCGCCGACGCGGCCTCCGTGTCCACCTGGGACAAGGTCGCCGCCTGCGAGTCCAGCGGCGACTGGGGCATCAACACCGGCAACGGCTTCTACGGCGGGCTCCAGTTCACCCAGTCCACCTGGGAGGCCTACGGGGGCACTAGATACGCACCGCGCGCCGACCTCGCCACCAAGGACCAGCAGATAGCGGTGGCCGAGAAGGTCCTCGACGGTCAGGGGCCGGGCGCCTGGCCGGTCTGCTCGGTACGGGCCGGGCTCACCCGCGGCGGCGACACCCCCGACGTGCACACCGAGAGCGCCGCCACCCGCCCCGCGGCGAACTCCGCGAAGAGTTCCACGAAGGGCTCTGCGAAGAGTTCCGTACGGGACGTACGGCCGCAGACCACGCCGCAGTCCCGGGCCGGCCAGGCCGAGATGTACACCGTGGTGAGCGGC
This sequence comes from Streptomyces sp. NPDC058457, assembly GCF_042720695.1. NCBI lineage: Bacteria > Bacillati > Actinomycetota > Actinomycetes > Kitasatosporales > Streptomycetaceae > Streptomyces > Streptomyces sp. NPDC058457. The sequence goes on from NZ_JBHXLU010000040.1 coordinate 89,490, forward strand.
GACACCCTCTCCGGGATCGCCGAGGACCATGACGTGGCCGGGGGTTGGCACCGTCTCTACGCGGCGAACCGTACGACGGTCGGCTCCGACCCCGATCTGATCCTGCCGGGACAGCGGCTGAGCCTCACGGGCCAGGCCGCCAGGACCAAGCCTCACACGAAGGCCGAGACCAAGACCGAGACCAAAACCGAGACCAAGTCCAAGGCCAAGAGAAAGACCACGAGCAAGGCCGAGACGACGAAGGCCGCCACCCACACCGGTCACTCCCTCGTCGCCCCCGTCGACGCCCCGATCGGCACTCCCTACCACGCGTCCGGCTCGCACTGGTCGAAGGGCTATCACACCGGCGTCGACTTCCTCGCGCCCACCGGCACCTCCGTCAAGGCGGTCGAGGCCGGGCAGGTGGTCACGGCGGGCTGGGGCGGCTCGTACGGCTACCAGGTGGTGATCCGGCACGCCGACGGCCGGTACACGCAGTACGCCCATCTGTCGGCGATCTCCGTGCGGGCCGGGCAGAGCGTGTCCACCGGCCAGCGGATAGGCCGCTCGGGCTCCACCGGAAACGCCACGGGCCCGCATCTGCACTTCGAGGTGCGGACGGGGCCCGGATTCGGCACGGACATCGACCCGGTCGCCTATCTCCGGGCCGGCGGCGTCAGGATTTGACCCGCGTCCGCGTACGGCGCCGGTCCATGAGCGGACCGTGCACGTAGTCGGCGGCGGGCAGCAGCACGTCGGGCACGTCCGGCGCCGCCGACCCCGACCGCTGCTGGGGCATCGCGATGAGTGCGGCCGACGGACGCCCTTCGCCGTCGCCCGGTGAACCGGCTCCCGCCGGATGGACCTCCGCCGACCCGACGACACCCGCCGTCTCGGCCTGCGCCGCTGCACCGCGCGCCACACCACCACTCTGGGCCGCACCGTCCTGGGCCGCACCGGCCTGCGCCAGACCCGCCTCGGCCAGTTCCACCAGCGCCTCGACCAGCGGCTCGGGCGAGACCTCGGCCACGGCGGGCTCCGGCACCGACAGCGGCCGGTCCGGGTGCGGGGTGCGCTCGAGGCGCTCGGTCGTCAGCAGGATCAGGCCACCCGCCGCCACCACACCGCAGCCCAGCGCCAGCAGGGTGCCCGTGGCGCCGTAGCGGAACGTCTCGCCGAACATCGTGATGCCGACCGCGGCGGCCAGCACCGGGTTGACCACGGTCAGCGTGGCCAGCGGCGCGGCGAGGCCGCCCCCGCGGTAGGCGGCCTGGGAGATCAGGACGCCCGCGACGGCGTAGGCACCGATCACGGACAGCCAGAGCAGGTCGGCCGCGGCGATCCCGCCGTCCCAGTCGATCGCCACGACCTTGGTGAACACCGAGGACATGCCGAAGGCTATGCCGGACGCGGTGGCGAGCAGCACGCTGCGCACCGCCGGGTGCCGGTGCGCGGCCCGGCCCGCGATCATCAGGGCGACGACCGCCCCGCCGGTGACCACCGCGACCCCGATCCGTCCGGCGGAGGCCAGGGTGTGCGAGTCGGAGGAGCCGACCAGGGAGAGCAGACCGGCCAGACCGACCGTGGCCATGATCGCGCCCCGCCAGGCCGTCGTCCCGGCCCTGCGGCCGACGAACAGGGCCGCCATGGGCAGGGCGAACACGATGGTGAGCGCGCCCAGCGGCTGGACCAGGCTCAACGGACCGTAGGCCAGTGCCACCACATGCAGCAGGCCGCCGAGGCCGTTGAGCGCCATCGCACCCCACCAGCTCGGGCGGCGCAGCGGCGCGTACTGCTCGTCGGGGGAGGAGACCGCCACCTGCTCCTGCACGATCGCTCCGCCGGCGTAGGCGACGGCGGAGACGAAGGAAAGCATCACGGACAACGCGAGGGCACTCATACTCGGCTCCTCTGCGTCAGGCGGGACCGTGTGGCCCCACGCGGTGATCGGTCGGCTTCCATGAGCAACACTCTGCCGGTCCGTGTGCTTCCCGTCGTCGTACCTGAGCACCCAATGGGTCCTACTACCGATGGAGTACGAAGGGATCCCGATCATCCCCAGGGTGGGGGCCGCCGGGTGGAGGCGGTGTGCGCGGGAAGCCCGGGAACCCTGGTACTACTGCTGTTCGTGGACCTGTTCGTGACCCTGGACCCCGATCTCGCCGCGCTTCGGGAGCTCGGCGGCTTCTTCGTCCTGCGGACGGTCCGATCGGCGGTCGGAGACCCCGACGCGGCGCGGGTCGACGAGCTGACGACTCTGGCAAAGGCCTATGAAAAACTCACATCGGATGTTTGCGAAAACATCCTGACTTTCCGTGTTGACGCCGTTTCGGAGCGTCTGGGCGTCACCGAACCCCGGGTCGCCGCCTCCGTCGCCCACCAGGCGCTGGCCGCCCGGCTCTGGTCGGTCGCCCTCGGCTGCGCCGTCCGCTACGGCAGCCTCCCCGACCTCGCCCCGGACCTGCTCCGCTGGGACCCCGGTGCCACCGCCCCCGACGACCTGTGGCTCACCGAGATGCGCGCGCCGACCGACGGCGCCGACCGGGCCGCGCTCGCCGACACCGTCGTGCAAGCTGTCGTACAAGCCGTCGTAGAAGCCGTCGTACGAGCCGTCGTACACGGCCATCTCGAACCCCTGGGGGAGGCCGTGCGGGCCCGTTACGGCCTCGCGGCCGGCCTGCTGTGGGGCAATGCCGGCTCCGCGCTGGCCGGTGCGGCACGGGAACTGGACCGCTGGGCGCGTGCGAACAACCGTACGGATATGGTCGCCCGGAACCGCACCCTCACCGACGCCCTCTTCGCGCACCCCCTGCTGAGCGCCACCGGCACCCGCACCGGCCTGGCCTTCCGGCGCCGCAGCTGCTGTCTCTACTACCGGGTACCGGGCGGCGGGGTCTGCGGTGACTGTTGTTTCACACAACCACCGCGCTCTTCCCCGCGCGCCGCATCTGGGTGACCATGGAACAACCGGCCGTGGAGAGCGAGGGGTTGCGGGTGCGAGTCGGACTGCTGACCCGGGAGTACCCCCCGGACGTCTACGGCGGCGCGGGTGTTCACGTGGAGTTCCTCGCCCGTGAGTTGCGGCCCCTGGTCGACCTCGAGGTGCACTGCTGGGGCGAGGGCCGCGGGGTCGGCGTCGTCCGGCACCGCCCCTGGTCCGCGCTGGACACCGCCAACGACGCGCTGCGCACCTTCTCCGTGGACCTGGCCATGGCCGCCGGTCTCGAAGGCCGCGAGCTCGTCCACTCCCACACCTGGTACGCCAACCTCGCCGGTCATGTGGCCAAGATGCTGTACGGCATCCCGCACGTGGTGACCGCCCACTCGCTGGAGCCGCTGCGCCCCTGGAAGGCCGAGCAACTCGGCGGCGGCTACGCCCTGTCGAGCTGGGCCGAGCGCAGCGCGATCGAGGCCGCCGACGCCGTGATCGCCGTGTCCGGGGCGATGCGCGAGGACATCCTCGGCTGCTACCCGGCCCTGGACCCGGCGATGGTCCACGTCGTGCACAACGGCATCGACACCGCCCTCTACCGCCCGGACCGCTCCACCGACGTCCTGGCCCGGATCGGCATCGACCCCGGCCGCCCGTACGTGCTGTTCGTCGGCCGTATCACCCGGCAGAAGGGCGTGCCCCACCTGCTGCGCGCGGTACGGGACATCGACCCGGCGGCGCAGGTCGTGCTGTGCGCGGGGGCGCCCGACACTCCCGAGATCGACCGGGAGTTCCGCGAGCTGTTCGAGGAGCTGAGCCGGGTCCGCGAGGGCGTGCACTGGATCCCGCAGATGCTGCCGCGCGCCGACGTCATCCAACTCCTCACCCATGCGGCTGTGTTCGCCTGCCCCTCGGTCTACGAACCGCTCGGCATCGTCAACCTGGAGGCGATGGCCTGTGGCACGCCCGTGGTCGCGTCCCGGGTCGGCGGTATCCCGGAGGTCGTCGAGGACGGCAAGACGGGTCTGCTGGTCGACCTGGACGACGACTTCGAGGCAGGTCTGGCGCGGGCGCTGGACGCCGTCGTCGGCGACCGGGAGACGGCCCGGCGGATGGGCGAGGCCGGACGCGAGCGCGCCGTGGGGGAGTTCGGGTGGGACGCGGTGGCCCGGCGCACGGTCCGGCTCTATGAGGAGATCCTCAAACAGGCGTAACGCCAGGCGTAACGAACAGGCCGCCTGTTCGACGCGATCCCGGTGCAGGCTTAGCGGGTGTGCTCCCAGGGCAAGCATGGAGCACCAGGGTGAGGGGAGCGGCCATGCGTCGTGGTGGACCTTCGGTACTCGGGATCGTGCTGGCCGGCGGGGAGGGCAAACGCCTGATGCCGTTGACCGCGGACCGGGCGAAACCAGCGGTCACCTTCGGCGGTACCTACCGCCTGGTCGACTTCGTGCTGTCCAACCTCGTCAATGCGGACGTGTTGCGCATCTGCGTGCTGACGCAGTACAAGTCGCACTCGCTGGACCGGCACATCACCACCACCTGGCGGATGTCCAGCCTGCTCGGCAACTACGTCACCCCGGTCCCGGCGCAGCAGCGGCTCGGCCCGCGCTGGTACCTCGGCAGCGCCGACGCCCTGCTGCAGTCCCTCAACCTCGTTCACGACGAACAGCCCGACTACGTCGCGGTGTTCGGCGCCGACCACGTCTACCGCATGGACCCCCGGCAGATGCTCGAGCAGCACATCGAGGGCGGCGCCGGGGTCACGGTCGCGGGCATCCGCATCCCGCGCGCGGAGTCCTCGGCGTTCGGTGTGATCGCCCCGGGCTCGGACGGGCAGACGATAGAGACCTTCCTGGAGAAGCCCGCCGACCCGCCGGGCCTGCCGGACGCCCCGGACTGCGTCTTCGCCTCCATGGGCAACTACATCTTCACCACCAAGACCCTGGTGGAGGCGCTGCACCGGGACGCCGAGGACGACGAGTCGGTGCACGACATGGGCGGTTCGATCCTGCCCCAGCTCACCGCCCGCGGCGAGGCCCAGCTCTATGACTTCGGCACCAACCACGTCCCCGGCGAGACCAGCCGCGACCGCGGCTACTGGCGGGACGTCGGCACCCTCGACGCGTACTACGACGCCCACATGGACCTGATCGCCGAGCGGCCCGCCTTCAACCTGTTCAACCGCAGCTGGCCCATCTACACCCACTCCAACCAGCTCTCCCCGGCCCGCTTCAACTCGGGCGGCATGGCGAGCGAGTCCATCATCAGCGCCGGCTGCCTGATCCGCGGCCAGGTCACCCGGTCCGTGCTGTCACCGGGCGTACGGGTCGACCCGGGTGCGGTGGTCCAGGGCTCGGTCCTGCACGACAACGTCATCGTGGGCCGCGGCGCGGTGGTGCGCGGCGCGGTCCTCGACAAGAACGTCGAGGTCCCGCCCGGCGCGACGATAGGCGTCAACCCGGACCGGGACGCGGAGTTGTACACCGTCTCCAAGGGTGGGGTCATCGGCCTGGGGAAGGGACAGCTGGTCTCCTAGAAGGCTCATGAAGATCTTGGGTTCTGGCCCTGCCGCGTCAGCGGCAGGGCCAGACTCGTCAGGTGGCGATGGGTGAGTGGGTCGGCGAG
>NZ_JBHXLU010000041.1:0-94347 GCF_042720695.1 Streptomyces sp. NPDC058457
CACGGGAAGCTTGTGCGTGCCGTCGCCCAGGGCCATGAAGGAACTCCGGAAGGGGTGCCCGTCGACCGTGCCGCGGATCCTGACGAGCCCCCGGGTGCCGAAGAACACGGCGGACTCGGGCCAGACCACGTAGGTCCAGCCGCCCCGGGCGGGGCTGCGGCGCAGCAGGGCGGTGAATTCCACGTCCAGATGTGCGGTCGTACTCATGACGGTCCTCCGCTCGCGGTGGTCTCTCGTTCGGGAGACCACCGCGAGCGCGGGAACTCATCGCGGACGCCGGCTCACGCCCCGGCCGGAATCCGGTCCAGGAAGCCCAGTACCCGGAGGATCCGGCCGTCCTGACTGAGCGTGACCACGTCAAAACCAGCCACCGGAGCCGAATCGTCCGCTTCGTTCACCAGCTCCCAGCCGAAGCGCGCGGTGTCGTGGTGGCCGTCGACGGCCCCGAGCGGACGGAACACGAAACCCGGGAACTGCTCGTGCGCCGCCGCGATCACGGCCGTGATCTGCGCGTGTCCGGCGACATCCGCGAGCGGGTCGGTGTAGCGGCCCTCCGGAGCCCAGGCCTCGGCGACCGCCTTGCCCAGTGTCCCCGGGTCGGTGGCGTTCCAGGCCTCGAAATAGCGGGCGGCTGCGGTCTGGTAACGGTCGGTGTTCACGGACATGGTGAATCAGCCTCCATCGAGGTCGTCACTGCTGGTCAGGGGGTGGATCGCGGCTTACGGCGATCCGTTGGCACCACCATGCCCCGGTCCGCGTGACGGGTCGATTACCCCTCGGGTAATGAAGACCTGCTGGTACAGCTCGCGCATTTCGGCCAATTCGCAAGGGGAATATGCCAAGAGACTGGCCGGAAAGGTGTGGTGACAGTGTTTCGAAAGTGAACATACTCGAATGCCAGGAGCACTTCACCGCACAGGAGCCGCACGGAAACCCGGCCGCGACGGCACCCCGGCGAGCTACGGGGGAGTGATCGTGCACGACGAATTCCTGTGCCATGTCACGGCATACGGCATGTGCGGCGGGCAACGCATCGGCGTTCCGCTGGGCACCTACCGTGCGCCGACCCTGGCACTGGCGCTGTGGTGGTTACGGGACCGGGCGTCCTGGATCGCGGAGCGGCTGGATCCCTTACCCGAGAATCCCAGGTTCCCGCGGGGGGCGCTGGTCCCGGTCGCCGACACGGTCTCCGACGTGCCCGGACTGCTGCGCGCCTGGTGTGCCGACGTGGTCCGGCAGGAACTCGTCGCCGACGAGCTGGCCGGCGGGCGGCTGGTGCGGATCGCGCTCCAGGACGACACCACGGAGTACGAGCTGCTCGCCGAGTCCATCGACGCCCTCCGGATGCAGCGCACCGTCCCGGCCCTCGTCGTCCCCGTCGCCTGACACGTGACAGCCGCCGCCCGGGCGGCCATGGCCAGGCGCACAAGTGGTCAGATCGGTAGAATTCTGGCCATGGCGGAGCGGCCGGTCGCCTCGACGGCGCCCGAACTCGTCCTGGAGACCGACACGGGATCCACGGTGATGAGTCCGGGCCGTGACTACCACGTCGGGCGTGACCCGTTGAGCGACATCGTCATCGACGATGCCCGGGTCTCGTGGCACCACGCGGTGCTGCGGCCCGACGACGGCCACTGGACGCTGGAGGACGAGCAGAGCACCAACGGCACCTACGCCGACGGCCGCCGCATCCGGGAGTGGGAGGTCGGACCCGGCACGGTGATCCGCTTCGGCAGCCCCGCCGACGGCCCGTCCGCCGTCCTGAGCGGCCGCCCGGCGCCCGCCGTGGACCGTCCTTCCGTCGTCTCCATGCCGGCCCGGACCGGCACCTTCCGGCAGCCCTCCTCGGTACGGCGGCTGCAGGCCCGCACCGTCCGCATCGGGCGCGCCACCGACAACGACGTCGTCGTCGACGACCTGATCGTCTCCCGCCACCACGCCGAACTGCGCGTCCACCCCGACGGCAGCCACGAGATCGTCGACCTCGACAGCCACAACGGCACCTACCTCAACGGCCGCGCCGTCACCCGCGCCCCGCTCGGCCCCCGCGACGTCGTCGGCATCGGCCATTCGGCGTTCTGCCTGGTCGACGGCCAGCTGCAGGAGTACGTCGACACCGGCGAGGTCTCCCTCGACGTCCAGGAGCTCACCGTCGCCGTGGACCACGGCCGGAAGATCCTGCTGGACCACGTCTCCTTCCCGGTGGGCGAGAAGTCCCTGCTCGCCGTGGTCGGACCGAGCGGCGCCGGCAAGTCCACGCTGCTCAACGCCCTCACCGGCCAGCGCCCCGCCGAGCACGGCACCGTCCTCTACGACGGCCGCGACCTCTACCGCGACTACGCCGAACTGCGCCAGCGCATCGGACTGGTCCCGCAGGACGACATCCTGCACGTCCAGCTGACCGTGCGCAGCGCCCTCACCTACGCCGCCGAACTGCGCTTCCCGGAGGACACCGCGAAGGCCGAGCGCCGACAGCGGGTCGACGAGGTCATCCGGGAACTGGGCCTCGAACAGCGGGCCGAGCAGCCCGTGCACAGCCTCTCCGGCGGGCAGCGCAAGCGGGTCAGCGTGGCCCTTGAGCTGCTGACCAAGCCGTCCCTGCTCTTCCTGGACGAGCCGACCTCCGGACTCGACCCCGGGATGGACCGCTCGGTGATGAACATGCTGCGCGGCCTCGCCGACGACGGCCGTACCGTCATCGTCGTCACCCACAGCGTGCTCAGCCTCGATGCGTGCGACCGCCTCCTGGTCCTCGCGCCGGGCGGCCGGACCGCCTACTTCGGGCCGCCCGGCGACGCCCTCGGCTTCTTCGGGTTCGACGAGTGGCCCGAGGCCTTCGAGGCGTTCGAGCGGGACACCGGCCGGGACTGGTCGGGGGAGTACCGCGCCTCGTCGTTCCACCGGAAGTACATCGTGAACTCCAGCGCGCAGCCGGTGGTGCCGCGCTCCGGGCCGGTGGCCGCCGCCCCGCCGCCGCGGCCGCGCAGCTGGGGCGCCCAGTTCTCGACGCTGGTGCGCCGCTACACGGCCGCGCTCGCCGCCGACCGGACCTTCCTGGCCATCATGATCGGGCTGCCGTTCGTGATGGGCGCCATGGCCCGGGCCGTCGCCGGCAACAAGCTCACCTTCGACACCGCGACCAACGCGCTGCTCACCCTGTGCGTGGGCGGGGTGCTGACCGGTGCGGCCAACGCCGTGCGCGAGCTGGTCAAGGAACGGGTCATCTACCAGCGAGAGAGAGCCGTCGGCCTGCCCAGATCGGCGTACGTGATGTCGAAGGTCGTCGTCCTCGGCGCGATCACAGTGCTCCAGGCGATCGTGCTCACCCAGGTGGGCCTGGCCGGCGTCGACCTCAACGCGCCCGGCGGTGACGGAGTGCTGATGCCGCCCCTGCTGGAGATCACCGTCGCCGTGGCCGTGCTCTCCTTCACCGCCATGATGCTCGGCCTGCTGATCTCCGCGCTGGTCCGCAAGGAAGAAGTCACGATGCCGCTCCTTGTGCTGCTCACCGTCGTCCAGGTGGTCTTCTGCGGGACGCTGCTGAAGCTGAACGGCGTACCCGGCCTCGAACAGGTCGCCTGGCTGGTGCCGTCGCGATGGGCGCTCGGCGCCATGGCCGGCACCGTCGAACTGCACCGGATCGTGCCCGGCACCCTCACCGCCGACCCCTTCTTCCGGCACTCGGCGGGCGTCTGGCTGCGGAACATGCTCATGCTGGTGGTGTTGTCGGTGGCCTTCGGCTGTGTGCTGTCCCGGCTGTTGCGCCGGCACGAACCGTCCGTGATGCGGAAGTAGGCGACCGATGACGACGACGCCAGGATTCCGGCCCACCCACGTCGTCCCCGGCGACGGCATGCCCGCCTGGGAGGCCCCCGACCCGGGCCGGCCCACCGTGCCGCTCGACGCGCTGCTCCCGGTCCAGCTCGTGGAACGGCGCGGCGACTGGGCGCACATCAGCTGCGCCAACGGCTGGTCCGCCTGGGTCGACGGCCGCTACCTCGTCGCCGTGCCCCAGGACCCGCCCGTCGCCGGCGACCCGCTCACCGAGGCCACCGACCCGCGCCGGCTGCTGGCCCGCGCCGCCGAGGCACTCACCGGCTACCGGGCCGCCGTCGAGGAACTGGCCGTCGGCGGCCTCGACGGCGAGTCCTTCCGCGGCCGCACCCACGGACTGCGCATCGGCGTGGTCGTCGACGGGGAGTCGATGTGGCTGTACGACCCGGCCGAGGGACGCTGGCTGTACGGCGACGGGCGGCGGCTGTCCACGTACGTCACCGACCGCGCGGAGCCGGGCGGCGACGGCCCCGGTCATGATCCGACCCGGGTGGTCACCCCCCACGGTGACCGCTGATGTCCGGCGGTGCCGGCCTGCTCTCCGAACCGGTCGGGAAGGAGGTCGCCGGCTACCTGATCGAGAGCCGGCTCGGCCGCGGCGGCATGGCCGTCGTCTACCGCGCCCACGACCTGCGCCTGGACCGCACGGTCGCACTGAAGCTGCTGGCCCCCGAACTCGCCCGCGACGACATCTTCCGGCGGCGCTTCACCCATGAGTCCCGGGCGGCCGCCGCGATCGACCACCCGCACATCGTGCCGGTCTTCGAGGCCGGCGAGACCGGCGGAGTCCTCTATATCGCCATGCGCTACGTCGACGGCCTCGACCTGCGCCACCTCCTGGACCGCGACGGCCCGTTGGCCTTCCCGGTGGCGGTGCGGATCGCCGCCCAGGTGGCGTCCGCGCTGGACGCCGCCCACGACCACGGCCTTGTCCACCGGGACGTCAAACCCGGAAACATCCTGGTCGCACGGGGCACCGACGGCGACCACCCCGAGCACGTCTACCTCACCGACTTCGGACTCACCAAGAAGTCCCTGTCCCTGACCGGCTTCACCTCCGTCGGCCAGTTCGTCGGCACCCTCGACTACCTGGCCCCGGAGCAGATCGCCGGCCGGCTGGTCGACGGCCGCTGCGACGAGTACGGCCTCGCCTGCGTCGTCCACGAGACCCTGACGGGCCGTCCGCCGTTCGTCCGCGAGGACGACACGGCCGTGCTGTGGGCCCACCGGAACGACGAGCCGCCCGCCGTCACCGCCTCCCGTCCCGACCTCGACCGGGCCGTCGACAAGGTCTTTGCGAAGGCCCTCGCCAAGACCCCCGACGACCGCTACCCCACCTGTCTCGCCTTCGTCACCGCCCTGCGCACGGCCACGCCCGGGAACGAGCGGCCCGTGACCCGGCCGCCGCCCTGGGCGGGGCCGGTTTTCCGGTCCGGCCCGTTCTCCCGCGGCCGTTAGGGCCGGCCGAGCCCTCCGGCGGCCCTCAGGACGCCACCTCGCCCCGCCGGTGCACCGGGCGGGCCAGTAGCGCGCCCAGGAACCCGGCGACCAGGCCCCACAGCGCGCCAAGGCCCACCGCCGACCACAGCACGGGCTCAAGGAGCAACTCGCCCGACAGATTCCCGCCCAGGTCGCCGATACCGAGCAGGGAGAGGCCGTAGTGGGCGGAGATCCGGCCGGTCAGGCACAGGGCCGGCATCGTCAGCGCGAGGGCGACCGCCAGATGCAGGGCGTGCTGCCAGGCGCGGATCCGGGCCGGGGAGCGGGCCGCCATCAGGAACGCGGCCGCCAGCAGCAGCACCGCCGCCACCCAGGCCAGCCACCACCAGCGGCCGTCGTGGGCGGTGACGGTGCGCAGGTTCAGCGTCGAGACGTCCGGCGTGTGCAGCACCTCGGTGAGCACCTTGGGCACCGGCAGCCCGAACGGGCCGTCGACCCTGCCCTTCCAGGTGGCGCCGAGCCCGAGCGTGAGGGCCAGCCAGGCCAGGTTGGGCAGCCCGAGCAGGATCACCGCGAGGGTCTCCCTGGCATGCCCGCGGGTGACCATCGTGACCAGGGCGATCACCAGGGCCAGCACGACGTACGCCAGTACGAGCACGACCATCGCGTACGCCGCCGGGCGCACCGAGGCCTGGAAGCGCAGCAGGCGCCCCGGCAGCGGCGCCCCGCGCGACACCAGCAGCGCCAGCAGCAGGACCCCCGCCAGCCACAGCAGCCCGAACACGGCCGTCAGCGGCACGTCCGTCGTGAAGCCCGCCTTCGGTGCCGCGGCGAGTGCGTCGGTGAGATCACTGAGCACACCGCTGCCCACGTCCACCGCGAAGGTGTGCCGGGCGCCGAACGCGAGGCCGATCAGCGCGAGCAGCCACAGCACGGCGATCCGGGCCGCCCACCCTGCCAGTTCCCCGGCCCCGGCCACCGCCCGGTGGCGCAGCGGCCGCAGGAAGCCCCCGGCCGCGACCAGCGCCCCGACCAGCGTCACCGACAGCGGTACGACCGTCAGTCCGGCGTTCGTCCGGGCCAGTTCGCCCGCGTCCCCCGACAGCTCGACGGTGCCGCCGACCGCCGTCACCACGGTCGCCAGGACCACCGGCGGGAACGCGCCCTTCGGCAGGTCCGCCGCGCCCGCCGCCCACAGCCCCACCGCGGCCACCACGAGCATGGCGGCCAAGGCGGCCAGCAGCACGGCCAGGGCCTGCAGCCAGCCGTGCCGGGCCGGGGGCCGGCCGGCCGGCGTGGCCACCGGCCGCTCGGAGGCGATTTCGGGGCGCACGTTGTCACGCTAGGCAGGGCCCGGCGGCCCCGCCCGCCGGGTGGTCCGTCCGCGTCGGCTTGCGGACGTCACCGGACCGGCGCACATTGGGCTCGATGTGCCCTAAATGAGGCATTTTTTACGAATGCCGTTTATCGCACCGGGGAGATGAGCGCGTGAGCGTTGAACCGCCGTCGTCCGGCCGTCCCACAGGACCTCCCTCCGGCCCTCTGTCCGGGCCCTCCGGGCCGCCCCCAGGACCCCCCTCGCAGCCGCCCGGAGGCGGTGGCAGTGAGGGCGGGGAGCCGCACCAGCCGTGGTGGAGGTCGGTGCCCCGGGTCGCGACGCTCACCACCGCCGTGGTGGTGGCCGCGGCCCTGGCCCTGGTTCTCACCCGTTCGGGCGGTAGCTCCGGGAAACGCGGCGAGGTCTTCCTCCAGGCCGCCAACAGCTCCGGCCAGGACCCGTTCACCGAGTCCACCGCCAAGAAGACCACCGCCGCGGCGGTGTCCGCGGCCCCTACCGCGTCGGCCGCGTCCGCGGGGCCGGCGAACGAGGTGCGCGGTGTCGACGGCGGAGCGCCCGGCCTCTACAGCGGCACGAAGAACAGCGCCAGCTGCGACGTCGAGCAACAGGTCAGGTACTTCCAGGCCTCGCCCTCCCGCAACAGGGCGTTCGCCTCGCAGGTCGGCGTCCAGCCGTCCGGCGTCCCCGCCTATCTGCGCTCCCTCACCCCGGTGCAGCTGCGCGCGGACACCCGGGTCACCAACCACGGTTACCGCGACGGCAAGACGACCGCCTACCAGTCAGTCCTCCAGGCGGGAACCGCCGTCCTGGTCGACGGGCACGGCGTGCCCCGGGTGCGGTGCGCCTGCGGCAACCCGCTGGCCCCGCCGGTCGCGCAGCAGACCACCCCGAAGACCACCGGAACCGCCTGGGCCGCCTACCGGCCCTCGAACGTGGTCGTCGTCGCGCCGGCCGCGCAGATCGTCAAGGTCTTCGTCGTCTTCGACCACGAGCGCGACGACTGGTTCGGCCGCCACCGGGGCGACCACACCGGACACGACGACCGCCCGGCCAGACCCCCGGTCAATCCGAACCCCATGAACCCGCCGGCCCAGCACGGCTGCCCGCCCGCGTCCGGGAAGCCGGGGTCACCCGGCACCACACCGTGCCCGCCGGTCTCGTCCGGCCCGTCGACGCCGCCCGGCCCGGGGAACGGCTCCAAGTCCCCGCCGTCGAACTCGCCGTCATCGAACTCCCCGTCCTCGCAGTCGCCGTCTTCGAAGCCGCCCTCGTCCGAGCCGCCGTCTTCGAAGCCGCCGTCCTCGGAGTCCCCGAAGTCCGAGTCCCCGAAGCCCGAGTCGCCCCGGAGCGAGTCCCCGAAGACCGAGAGCGAGTCCCCCCGTACGGAGTCCCCGAAGAACGAATCGCCGGCGTCGCAGCCTCCGAAGTCGCAGGGGCCGGCCTCCGAGCAGCCGTCCTCGGCGCCACCGGCGTCCCCGGCGTCCCCGGCGTCCCCGGCGTCCCCGGCGTCCCCGGCGTCCCCGGCGTCCCCGGCGTCGCCCGGCCCCGAGTCCGCGGTGTCCTCCGCCGCCCCGGCCTCCTCGGCCCAGCAGGCACCGCCCAGTTCGGCGGCCCCGGGGCCGGGTACCCGGTCGGTCGAGACCTCCGCGCCCCCGGAACCCGAGGGCCCTGCCTCGCCGGCGCTGTGACCAGCGCGACCTGATTTGTGCGCGTTCGGCGAACACGCGCAGGGACTGTCGGACGGCACTCGGGGTACGAGCATGGATGCAACAGCGACCGGCCGGGCCGGCCTCCTGGAGAGAACGCATGATCGAACACCTGGGCGGGGCAGTGATACCGACTGGCTTCGACGTACCCGTGGAGCCGCTGAGACGAGCGGCGCACTACACCGGCGAGCCCGGCTGCATCGCCGAGGCGCGGGACTTCGCGGCCCGCTTCCTGGAGCAGCTCAGGACCGAGTGGTGTGCCGCGATCGACCCCCGGGCCGACGGCGAGCTGCTCCTCGTGGTGAGCGAGCTGGTCACCAACGCGGACCGGCACAGCAACGGCCCGTACATCCTCGAACTGGAGGGCACGGACAGCGCGGTACTGGTCTCCGTGTACGACAGCAGCGTCGCGCTGCCCCGGCGCTTCCCCAAGGACCCGGAGCGGGTCGGCCGGCACGGGCTGGAGATCGTGCACGCCCTGGCCGCGGAGGTGAGCGCCGAACGGGTACCGGTCGGCAAGCGGGTGCGCGCTCTGGTGCGCTTCCCCGGGTGATTCACGGGATGCCGGGCCCCGGGTGAGTCGCCGCGGGCGCCGCCCCGCATGCCGGTGCGGGACAGCGCCCGGGATCCCGCCGTCAGGCGCAGCCGAGCTCGCCCAGCATCCCCTGGCGCAGCCGCGCGATGATCCGCTTGATCAGGCGGGAGACGTGCATCTGGGAGCAGCCGAGCCGCTCGCCGATCTCCGCCTGGGTGGCCTCCGCCACGAACCGCAGATGGATGATCTCCCGGTCCCGTTCGCTCAGCTCGGCCATCAGCGGGGCCAGCGACTGGAAGTCCTCGACGAGCCGCAGCCCGACCTCCTCGACGCCGATGAAGTCGGCCAGCACCGCCTCGCCGTCCTCCGGGCCGTCCCCGGTCAGCGCGGCGTCCAGGGAGGAGGAGTTGTAGCCGTTGGAGGCCAGCTGGCCCTCGACCACCTCGTCCTCGGACAGGTTCATGAGCGTGGCGAGCTCGGCGACGGTCGGTTCCCGGTCCAGGCGGCTGGAGAGCTCCTCGCGTGCCTTGGCCAGCTCCACGCGCAGCTCCTGGAGCCGGCGCGGTACGTGCACCGCCCAGGTGGTGTCACGGAAGAACCGCTTGATCTCGCCCACGATGTACGGCAGCGCGAAGGAGGTGAACTCGACCTCGCGCGACAGCTCGAACCGGTCGATGGCCTTGATCAGGCCGATCATCCCGGTCTGGACGATGTCCTCCATGTCGTCGCCGCGGTTGCGGAACCGTCCGGCCGCGAACCGCACCAGCGACATGTTCATCTCGATGAGCGTGTTGCGGGCGTACTGGTACTCGGGCGTGCCCTCCTCCAGCTCACCGAGCCGCTGGAAGAACTGACGCGACAGCTGGCGTGCGTCGCGCGGGGCGACGGTCCTCGGGTCCTCGATTCCTGGCAGTGCCCCCTCCGGCGTCCACGCTTCGACGGGGTGAGCGGTGTTCACTGCTTCCGACCGGATCCCGGCGGTATTCATTACCTCTCCCAGGTCACTCATGTTTCGGCGGCTGCCTCTTCGGCCGGTGTCGGTCCGGCCCTGTCCAGGTGTCGCC
This sequence comes from Streptomyces sp. NPDC058457, assembly GCF_042720695.1. Taxonomy (NCBI): domain Bacteria; kingdom Bacillati; phylum Actinomycetota; class Actinomycetes; order Kitasatosporales; family Streptomycetaceae; genus Streptomyces; species Streptomyces sp. NPDC058457. The sequence continues at coordinate 9,919 of NZ_JBHXLU010000041.1, forward strand.
CTGGCCCGGGTACCCGGAGCCGGACGTCTCATGCGTGCCTCGACGCTCGGGTACCCGGGGTGACGCGACGCATGCGCCCTGTCCCCGGGCGTGGCCGAAAACAGTTGGTGACGATCCGTGGACGAGGGGCCTACGCTCCGACGCGCACCGCCGTGATCAGCTCGTGCCAGTACCGCTTGGTGACGACACCGTCGTACCGGGAGCCGATCAGTTCGCGGATGCTCGCGAGCAGCCCGTTCCGGGCGGTCTCCGGGAGCGCTCGGTGGTTCGAGTAGGTGAGCAGCACGTCGATGTACTGGTCGGTGGTGTACGTGATCTCCTGGGCGTGGCCGTGCACGGAGACGCCGGTGAAGTACGGGGAGCCGGTGAACTCGGTCGTGTCGGTCGCGAGGTCGGACTCGCGGGTCTGGCGCAGACCGGGCGGGGTGGCCGGATCCCAGCGCTCGTAGCACTCCTGGACCTCGGCGAAGAAGTCCTCGGTGCCGCCCGCCACATGGTGGGTGCCGATGACGCCGAGCAGCCCGCCGGGGCGCAGCGCCCGGGCCGCCTTCGGCATCCGGACCGCCGGGTCGAGCCAGTGGAAGGCGGTCGCGCAGACCACCGCGTCGAACGGCTCCGGCGGCAGCTCCCACTGTTCGAAGGCCGCGACCACCACGTCCACCCCGGGGAACGCCGCCAGTTGCCGACGGGCCACGGCGGCCATGTTCGGGCCGATCTCCACGGCGGTGATCGAGCAGCCGGAGCGGGCCAGATCGACGGTGAGCTTGCCGGTGCCCGCGGCGATCTCCAGTACCCGGACACCCGGCCCGGCCCCCGCGACCCGGACCAGCTCCTCGACGAGCGAGGCCGGGTAGCGGGGCCGGGCCCGTTCGTACAGCTCGGCGTCCTGGTCGAAGATGTCCCGCAACTTCGGTTCTTTCACCCTGAATTCCAGTGCGTCCACGCAGGGCAGAATGCCGCTGCCCGTTTCGCGGGGCCAGCGATTAGTTTCCTGGCAGGCGGGGGTCGGTACACATGACCGCGTTCCCCGCTCCCAGGAGGTGCTCATGACCACCGACGGATTCACCACGTGTCTCTGGTTCGACGGGCAGGCCGAGGAGGCCGCCCACTACTACGTGTCGATCTTCAAGAACTCCAGCATCGGGAAGGTCGGCCGGTACAACGAGGCCGGGCCGGGGGAGGCGGGGTCCGTGCTGGCCGTCGACTTCACGGCCAACGGGCAGAAGTTCGTCGCCATCAACGGCGGCCCGCAGTTCAAGTTCACCGAGGCGATCTCGTTCCAGATCTACTGCGCCGGGCAGGAGGAGGTCGACCACTACTGGGCCAAGCTCACCGAGAACGGCGGCGCACCTGGCCCGTGCGGCTGGCTCAAGGACAGGTACGGCGTGTCCTGGCAGGTGATCCCGGACGGGCTGATCGAGATGATCGGCGACGCCGACCCGGAGAAGGCCGCGCGCACCACCCGGGCCATGTACGGCATGGGCAAGCTCGACATCGCCGCGCTGCGCAAGGCGTACACGGGGGAGTGAGCCGTACGGGGACGGGGGCGGTGTCCGCGGACACCGCCCCCTCGTGGACCCGCCGCCGGATCAGACCCGGTCGGCCACGATCAGCAGGTACTGGAAGCTGCCGTTCTTGTACGCGGTGAGGAACGCGTCCTCGATCCCCGTCACCAGATGGTCGGCCTGCTTGCGCAGTTCCCAGTACGGGATCGTCGCCGCGGTGAGATCCTCCACGTGGACCGGCACCAGCCGGTTGGCGGCCATCGCCCGGAAGTACTCCGACCTCGGGTGGATGTCGCAGATGTAGTGCGCGTTGATCAGGGACACCTCGCGGGACGCCTGTCCGTAGGCGTTGTTGTAGCAGCCGGTGATCGTCACATAGCGTCCGCCGCGGCGCAGCAGCCGGGCGTGCTCGGCGAACAGCAGCTCCAGCTCGACGTACATCGTGGACTCGTTGTTCCACGAGGCCGCGTACGCGCCCGTCTCGAAGCCGGTGTCCAGCATGTTCCGGTGGTGGTAGCGGACCTTGTCGCCGACCTCCCGCTTGCGGGCCATCTCGTTGGCGAAGTCGGCCTGCTTGGCGGAGATGGTCACCCCGTCCGAGTGGCAGCCGTAGCGCAGGTTCGCCACGATGCTGCCGCCGCCGCGGCCGCAGCCCGCGTCGAAGACCCGGTCGGCCGGTGTGAGGGCGCCGAGATGGGAGGCGAGCAGCTCGGCCTGAGCGTGTTCCAGGCGGTGCAGCTCACCGGTGACGCGCTCCTTGCGCAGCGCCGGGTCGGGCTCGTCGAGCACCGACCAGTCGGCCTCACCGATGCCGTAGTGGTGGTGGTAGAGGTCGTCGATCTTTCCGAGTTCGAGGTTGACCGGGTTCTCCTCGGCGTTCCAGTACTCCGCGACGCTGTTCTGGTACCTGGACTGGGTCGGCACCGGGGCTGACGTGGTGGTCTTCCGAGCGACAGGGGCGGTCGTCAACAGTTGCTCCTCGAAGTGTCTCTGACGGTGTTTCGGATTGGCTCGTGGCTACCAGTAGTCGGGCAGGTGGTAGCGGTTGGTGTTGGTGGCGTGCCACTCGTGGTTGCCGGCGACCCAGGCGGCCAGCCCCTCGGCGTAGCGCGCGACCAGCGGCGAGGTGGCGGCCAGCGCGGCCGACTCCTCCTCGAAGGCCTCCATGATCCGGTTGTGGATGCCGACGGACTTCAGATAGGCCGCCTTCAGCCCGCGCCGGTCGTTGGCGGCCACCACCTGCGGCAGGTTCAGGTGGTCCGGGTCGCTCGCCAGCTCCTTGGTGAAGGAGTACAGGTCGTTCATGATCGTGGTGGCGTTGCAGGCGAGGGCCGTGAGGCGCTGGATCTCCGGGCGGGAGTAGATCTGCTCGGGCAGTTCGTAGCCGTCCACCGCGTCGACGAGCGACAGACAGGGCCGGAAGTTGTTGAACTGCCGCATCACCAGGTACTCCCAGACCCGCGGCACGTACCCGGTCTCCATCCACGCGGCCTCGCCGAGATAGCCCATGTGCAGCCGGGCCATGTCGTGCACGAACCGGGCCGTCTGGCTGGGCGTGGCGAAACCCGCGTAGTCCGCGAGGGCGTGGTGGTACGAGCGCAACGGGCCGTCCGCCCGGATCCCCTCGCGCCACTCCTCCTCGAGCTCCGGGATGCCGTGGAAGGGGTCGAGCGCCGACTGGGCGATGATCAGCGGGCCGCCGAGACCCCGCCGGGATCCGCCCCGCCCCTCGTCCTCCTCGCAGTAGCAGGAGTCCACGATGTTCTCGGCGAGCAGCAGCTTGCCGGCGGCGGTGAGCCGGTCCAGGTCGAGTCCGCCCGGATGCTGGAGGACGACGGCCCGGCCGAACTGGAAGTCGGAGAAGTCCCCCTTCCAGGCCGCGGGGAACAGGTCAAGGTCGCGGGCCCAGGCCTCGAGGCGGCGGTCGAGCTCCGCTGCCTTCTCCGGGTCGGCGGGCACGGCCGGCCGGTAGTGCAGTCCGGGGACCGCCCCGGTGCGTTTGGCCGGGCGCAGCCGCTCCGCGATGTTCGGCGGTCCCGGCAGGGCGTAGGAGGTGGTGGTTGTGCTCATGGATGTGCTCCAGGCCGTCAGTCGGCGGTGCGGCCGAGCTGGACGTTCTCCAGGATCCCGGCCGCGTCGGGGACCAGGACGGCGAGCGAGTAGTAGGCGGTGACCAGGTAGTTGATGACGGCCTGCTCGTTGACGCCCATGAAGCGGACGTTCAGGCCGGGCTGGAACTCCTCGGGGATACCGGTCTGGTAGAGGCCGATGACCCCCTGGTCGGCCTCGCCGGTGCGCAGCGCGATGATGCTGCTGGTGTGGTCGTCGCTGATCGGGATCTTGCTGCAGGGGTAGATCGGGACCCCGCGCCAGGCCGGGATCTCGTGCCCGTCGACGTTGGTGGACGGGGGCACGAGGCCGCGCCGGTTGCACTGCCGGAAGAAGGCCGCGATCGCCTTGGGGTGGGCCAGGATCACCTTGGTCTTGCGGCGCATGGAGATCAGTTCGTCCATGTCGTCCGGGGTCGGCGGACCGGTGAAGGAGCTGATCCGCTGCCCGTAGTCGATGTTGTGCAGGAGCCCGAACTCCCGGTTGTTGACCAGCTCCCACTCCTGGCGCTCGCGGATCTCCTCGACCGTGAGGCGCAGCTGCTGCTGGGTCTGGTCCATCGGGTGGTTGTAGAGGTCGGCGACCCGGGAGTGCACCCGCAGCACGGTCTGGGTGAGCGACAACTCGTACTCGCGCGGCGCGAGTTCGTAGTCCACGAAGCCGCCCTGCAGGGTCGGCTCGCCGGTGTGGCCGGCCTGCACCGGCACCTCGGCCTCGCCCTTGCGGTTCATCGGCAGCCGCTGCCGGTCGACATAGGCCTGCAGATGGGCACCGAGCGACGGAATCCGGTCCATGATCTCCTCGGCGACCGTCCAGGGCAGCGCCATCACCACGCCCGCCGTCTCCGCCCGGACCGAGGTGAGCCACAGCGGATCGGTCTGGCCGACCGCCTCGTCGCCCATCTGGTCGCCGTCGGTGACGACCCCGACGACCTCCTCCTCGCCGTACTTGCCGGCCGCGTACCGGATGAACCGGCCGTGCACCACCAGGTAGGTCTCGGTGACCGGCTGCCCCGCCTCGAACAGCACCTGCCCGGCGCGCACCTCGCGGGGCTGGAACCGGCCGGCGATCTCGGTCAGCGCGTCCAGGTCGTCGTAGCCGCGCAGGATCGGCAGTTCGGTGAGGGTCTGCGCGATGACCCGGATGTCGTCCCCGCCGTTGTGCTCGAAGCTCACCCGGCCCCGCCCGGTACGCAGCTGGAGGCGCCGGTTGACCCGGTAGGTGCCGCCCTTGACGTCCACCCACGGCAGTGTCTTCAGCAGCCACCGGGAGGTGATGGCCTGCATCTGCGGTTCGGACTTGGTGGTCGTGGCGAGCTGGCGTGCCGCCCGGGTGCTCAGGCTGGTGAGCTGCCCGTCGGCGGTCGGATCCGGCTCGGGCTCGTCGACGGCGGAACCGATGACGCTGTCCGGTGTGGACACATTCCCTCCAGCAGAGCGGTGAACAACGGTGACCCGAAAGGTCGGTGGTGTGCGAGGTGGTGGTGCGCACCGACAAGCCAAACAGCCGTAGTGATCTACGGGTACGGCGCGAAAGGGGCGGTTGCATGCCTTAGTTGCGCAAACCTGGTGTTCGGGGTGGAAAGGGTGGTGTTTCTCGAGTGTGCGCCGGTCGCCCGCTCTCGTGCCCGGGCCGTGTCGGGGGTTGGGCTCAGGAAAGGTCGTTCACCAGCACCGCGGCCCCGTCGAAGCGCCCGGCCTTGAGGTCCCGCAGCGCCCGCGGGGCCTCCGACAGCGGATAGGTGTGGGTGGTCGCGTGCACGCCGTGCCGCTCGGCGAGGGCGAGGAACTCCCGCCCGTCGGCACGGGTGTTGGAGGTGACGCTGCGCAGCTCCCGCTCATAGAACAGCTCGCGCTCGTAGTTCAACGGCGGTACGTCGCTGAGGTGGATGCCCGCGACCGCCAGCACCCCGCCCCGGTCCAGGGCACGCAGCGCGACCGGCACCAGGTCGCCGGCCGGCGCGAACAGGATCGCGCTGTCCAGCGGCTCGGGCGGCGCCTCGTAGGCATCCCGCGCCGAGGCCGCGCCCAGCTCCGCGGCCAGCCGCCGTGCCTCGGCACCCCGCGTGAGTACATGCACCCGCGCGCCCTCGGCGAGCGCCACCTGCGCACACAGGTGGGCGCTGCCCCCGAAGCCGTACAGACCGAGCCGTCCGCCCGGTGGGAGCGAGGCCCGGCACAGCGCGCGGTAGCCGATGATCCCGGCGCACAGCAGCGGGGCGAGCGCGGCGTCGTCGAGGGCGCCGGGCAGCCGGTAGGCGAAGGCGGCCGGCACGGTCGTGTACTCCGCGTAACCGCCGTCGGCGTCCCAGCCGGTGTACTCCGAGTGCGGGCACAGGTTCTCGGCGCCCCGCCGGCAGTAGGCGCACTCCCCGTCCGTGCGCCGCAGCCAGGCCACCCCGACCCGGTCGCCGGCTGCGAAGTCCGCCACCTCGGCGCCGGTCCCCGCGACCGTGCCGACCACCTCGTGCCCCGGAGTCACCCCGGACCGGTGCACCGGCAGATCCCCCTCGGTGACATGCAGATCGGTACGGCACACCCCGCACGCCCGCACCCGCACCAGCAACTCGTCCGCCCCGGGCACCGGCACCGGCCGTTCGACCAGCCGCAGCGGATCCGCCTCGACCGGCCCGGGCCGCTCCACCGACCACGCCCTCATCACGTCCGCCATACCGCGCCCCGTCCGCCGAAGGCCGCCGACTCCCTTCCTCAGTGTCCGCCGGAGTCCGGCGTTCGGCGCGCGGGCGGACCTCCCGGTGACTAGCGTGAGGAACCGGGAGAACCCGCTCGATCGGAAGGGCCGCGGCGATGGCGGTACAACCTGAAGGAACCCCCTGTTGGGCCGACGCGATGTTCAGTGACCTGGAGGGGGCCAAGAGCTTCTACGGCGAGGTCCTCGGCTGGACCTTCGGCGAGTCGTCCTCGGAGTACGGCAACTACACCCAGGCCTACGCGAACGGCAAGGCCGTCGCCGCCGTCGTACCGCCCATGCCCGGTCAGGAGGGGCAGTCGCAGTGGTGCCTCTACTTGGCCTCGCCGGACGCGGCGGCGGCCGCCGCGAGGATCCGGGAGAACGGCGGCGAGGTGCTGATGGAGCCGATGCAGGTCGGCGACTTCGGCACGATGTGCCTGGCCCGTGAGCCCAGCGGCGCGGTGTTCGGCATCTGGCAGGGCGGTGTCCACGAGGGCTTCGAGGCCACGGCCGTGCCCGGCGCCTACTGCTGGGCGGAGGTCTTCACCCGCGAACCCGAGAAGGCCGACCCCTTCTTCGCGGCCGTCTTCCCGTACACGGTCCGGCAGATCGAGGACAGCAACGTCGACTTCCGCACGTTCAACCTCCGTGAGCAGCCCGTCCTCGGCCGGATGCGGATGACCGACGACTTCCCGCCCGAGGTGCCCTCGTACGTGAACGTGTACTTCACCGTCGCCGACTGCGACGAGGCCGCCGCCAAGGCGACGAAGCTCGGCGCGGTGCTCCGCTTCGGGCCGATGACCAGCCCCTTCGGCCGGTTCGCGGCGCTCAGCGACCCGCAGGGCGCAAACTTCTCGGTGATCGACGTCACGACCACCGAAGGCGAGATGCCGCCGAGTACGGAGCTCTGACCAGGGAGGATCCCGGGCCACGGCCGGGCACCCCGCCCGGCCGTGGCATGATCGGGGCCATGCGTGAACGAGTGGTGGCCGCGTGCGACGGGGCTTCTAAGGGAAACCCGGGACCGGCCGGCTGGGCCTGGGTGGTGTCCGACGACGCGGCGACTCCGGCCCGCTGGGAGGCCGGGCCGCTCGGTAAGGCCACCAACAACGTGGCCGAACTGACCGCCCTGGAGCGGCTGCTGACGGCCGTCGCGCCGGACGTGCCGCTCGAGGTGCGGATGGACTCGCAGTACGCGATGAAGGCCGTCACCACCTGGCTGCCCGGCTGGAAACGCAACGGCTGGAAGACCTCCGGGGGCAAGCCGGTCGCCAACCAGGATCTGGTCGTCCGCATCGACGAACTCCTCGACGGCCGCACGGTCGACTTCCGGTACGTCCCCGCTCACCAGGTCGACGGCGACCCGCTGAACGACTTCGCCGACCGCGCGGCCAGCCAGGCGGCCGTGGTCCAGGAGGCCGCGGGCAGCGCCCTGGGCTCCCCGGAACCGCCGCCGTCCCAGGCGACCGCCGCCTCCGCCGCGGCTCCGCGCCGCAAGGCGGCGCCCCGCAAGAGCGCGGCGGGCGGCTCCTCGTCCCGCACCCTCAAGGCGAAGTTCCCCGGCCGCTGCCTGTGCGGCCGCTCCTACGCGGCCGGTGAGTCCATCGCCAAGAACGCGCAGGGCTGGGGCCACCCGGAGTGCCGCACGGCAGAGGCCTGACGCGGCGGCCTGGCGCGGCGGCGTGGCGCAGACGCCTGATGCAGCGTCCTGATCAGGCCTCCAGGGTGTCGAACGTGTAGAACCTCGTGTGGTCGAGCAGGTCCGCCGGCCGCACGTTGTGCCACGGCTTCATCGTCTCGTCCAGGTCCACCACGTCCGGCGTGCCACCGCCCGGCACATAGGCCGCCTCCGGGTGCCGGCGCTGCCAGCGGGCCCAGAGCTTGTCGATGAAGGCGTGGTGCAGCCAGAACACCGGGTCGTTGGGGGAGACCCCGGTGGCCATCTGCCCGCCCACCCAGACGTGGACCCTGTTGTGCAGGTTGACCCCGCGCCAGCCCTCCAGATGGTTCCGGAAGCCGTCCGAGGCGCTGTTCCAGGGCGCCATGTCGTACGTCGCCATGGACAGCACCGAGTCGACCTCGGCCCCGGTCGGCAGCTCGCGTACGCTCGTCCCGAGCGACCTGCGCAGATAAGTACGGCCGTCCACACGGACGTTGACCGGCCAGTTCCCGCCGGCCGCGGCGAACGGCCCGTCCGTCACCCGCCCGTCCGAACTGCGCCCGGTACCGCCGAGGAAGTCCGGCGCCCACAGCGCGGCACGGACGGTCCGGTCGGCGCTCCAGTCCCAGTAGGGAAGCGCGACGGAGGAGTCCACCGACTGGAGGGCCTGCTCGAAGTCGAGCAGGAACCTGCGGTGCCAGGGCAGGAACGACGGCGAACGGTGGCCGGTGCGCTCCGAGTCGTCGGTGTCGGACATGATGAAGGCGTTGTGCGTGCGCACGAAGTCGTCGTAACGCCCGCTGCGCTTCAGCTCGATGACGGCGGCGACGAACCGCCGCTTCTCGTCGGCGGTCAGACTGGCCTGGTTCTTGCGTACGGTCATGTGCGGGGTGCTCCTGGTGCGGTCTGGCAGGGCGGTCAGTTGGCGGGGAACGGCAGCAGTGCGGCGCCCTGCAGCTCGTCGACCGCGGCGCGGGCGGCGGCGCGCGGGGTGGCGACCGGGTCGTAGTGGCTGACCACGCTGATCCAGCTGCCGTCGGCGTTCCGCATCACGTGCAGTTCGACCCCGTCCACGAACACCGCGTATCCGGTGCCGTGTCCGTGGTGGTGACCGCCCATGCCCTCCGTTCCGTCCATGCCGGACGGCCGGCCCTGTATCCGGCGGCCCCGGTAGACCTCGTCGAAGGGTTCGAGTGATCCCCCGTGCGTGTGGCCGGTGGCCGAGGCGCCGGGTGCGACGAGGGTCTGGACACCGGCCGCGGCGGCGAGGGCGGCCGCCGCGGTGAGTGCGCGACGACGGGTGAGTTCGGGCATGCGGATGCTCCTGTGACGGGTGCGGGTGATGACCCTGTATGCCTATCCGCCGGTTCCGGAGCGGGAGAAATCGCCCGGATCGGGTTGGCCACGATCAGGACAATTGACTACATGTCATACAAGATTGAACGAAGATGATCTTGTCGTGGCGATGGCTCCGCCGGACCCGGAACGGGGAATTCCTTGCTCGGGCGGGCGGCTTTGCGGTGATCTTTCGCGGCCGTCCGCCGTCCGGGTGGCGTGGCTCACCGCGCAAAAGTGGCGCGATTCGAAAACCCGGCCGGGTGTCTTCGCGCTGCTACCCTCCGGTTCCAATTGACCACGTTCGGTGAATCCCAGGGGTGTGTACGTGAAGGTCGTCTGCGTCGGAGGCGGGCCCGCCGGCCTGTATCTCGCGATCCTGCTCAAGCGGCAGAACCCGTCCCACGACATCACCGTCCACGAACGCAACCCCGAGGGCTCCACCTACGGCTGGGGCGTCACCTACTGGCGCGCCCTGCTCGACCGGCTCCACGCGTACGACCCCGAGTCGGCGCAGGCCGTCGAGGAGAGCTCGGTGCGCTGGACCCAGGGTGTCGCCCACGTCCGCGACCAGGTGACCCGGCAGCCCGGCGACGCGGGCCACGGCATCGGCCGCCACCGCCTCCTGGAGATCCTCGCCGAACGCGCCCGCGCCCTCGGCGTCCGGCTGGAGTTCGAGGACGAGATCACCCCCGGGAACCTCCCCGAGGCCGACCTGGTCGTCGCCGCCGACGGCATCCACAGCACCCTGCGCGCCCACCATGCCGACCACTTCGGCGCGGACGTCACCGAGGGCCGCAACCACTACGTGTGGCTCGGCACCACCCAGGTCTTCGACTCCTTCACCTTCGCCTTCGCCGAGACCGAGCACGGCTGGGTCTGGTGCTACGGCTACCCGTACGACGCCGAGCACAGCACCTGCGTCATCGAGTGCGCCCCGGACACCCTCACCGGCCTCGGCCTCGACACGATGGACGAGGCCGGCCAACTGGCGATGCTGGAGAAGCTGTTCGCCGGCATCCTCGACGGCCGCCCGCTCATCGGCGGTTCCTCGGCGGCGGCCTGGCCGGCCTTCCGCACCCTCACCAACCGCACCTGGCACCACGGCAACCTCGTCCTGCTCGGCGACGCCGCGCACACCACCCACTACTCCATCGGTGCCGGCACCACCCTCGCCCTGGAGGACGCGATGTGCCTCGCCGACGCACTGCGCGAACACCCCGCGCTGCCGCAGGCCCTCGCGGCCTACGAAGGGCGGCGCAAGGCCGAACTCGTCTCCGCGCAGAGCGCGGCCCGCCTCAGCGCCCAGTGGTACGAGAACCTGCCCCGCTACATCGGCCTGCCCGCGCACCGCATGTTCGCCCTGCTCGGCCAGCGGCACTCGCCCCTGCTGCCGTACGTCCCGCCGCAGCTCTACTACGGCCTCGACAAGGCGGCCGGGCGGCTGGAGGTGCTGCGCCGGTTCAAGCGGTGGCTCGGGCCGAGGGCGGCGCGTGCCCTGCACGTCCGGTCGTAAGCGCCTGACGACCGCGGAATGGTTGGGTGAAAGGCCATTCACCCGATAGGGTGAATTCGTATTCACCTCTTTTTCCGCGTCGCCCGCAGGAGTGCCGATGGACCAGCCCGCCCCGACAGCCGGCCATCAGGGGCCGCCCGCCGCACCACCCCGGCTGCGGGAGCGGCTGACCATCCCGGTGCTGGCCTTCGGCGGGATCCTGATGGCCGTCATGCAGACGGTGGTCGTCCCGCTCCTGCCGGACCTGCCCCGGCTCACCCACTCCTCGGCCGGCGCCGTCTCCTGGATGGTCACCGCGACCCTGCTCGCCGGGGCAGTCCTCACGCCGGTGCTCGGCCGGGCCGGCGACATGTACGGCAAGCGCCGGGTGCTCACCGGGGCCCTCGCGTTGATGACGGTGGGCTCCGTGATGTGCGCCCTGTCGTCGGACATCACCGTGCTCATCGTCGCCCGCGCCTTCCAGGGCGCCGCCGCCTCCGTCGTACCGCTGTCGATCAGCATCCTGCGCGACGAACTGCCGCCCGAGCGCCGGGGGTCGGCGGTGGCGCTGATGAGCTCCACCGTCGGCATCGGAGCCGCCCTCGGCCTTCCGCTGGCCGCGCTGGTGGTGCAGTACTACGACTGGCACACCATGTTCTGGCTGACCGGCTTCCTCGGGGCGCTGGGCGTCGCGGCCGTCTGGTGGGCGGTCCGGGAGTCACCGGTGCGCCAGCCCGGCCGGTTCGACGTCCTCGGCACCCTCGGGCTGGCCGTCGCGCTGACCTCTCTGCTGCTCGGCGTCTCCCAGGGCGGCCAGTGGGGCTGGGGCAGCCCGCGCGTCCTCGCACTGTTCGGCGCCGCCGTCCTGGTGCTGGCCCTGTGGTGGTGGCAGCAGCTGCGGACCGACGAACCCCTGGTCGACCTGCACCTCGTCACCCGGCCACGGGTCGGCCTCTCGCATGTCGCCGCCCTGCTGACCGGGTTCGCCTTCTACGCCAACTCCCTGGTCACCGCCCAGCTGGTGCAGGCGCCGAAGGCCACCGGATACGGCCTCGGCCTGTCGATCGTGGCCACCGGCCTGTGCCTGCTCCCCGGCGGCGTGACCATGCTGCTGTTCTCCCCGCTCTCCGCCCGGATCTCCGCCTCCCGCGGCCCGCGCATCACCCTGGCCCTCGGCGCCGCCGTCATCGCCTGCGGATACGTGGTCCGCATCGCCGACAGCCGCGACCTCTGGATGATCATCCTGGGCGCCACCGTCGTCGCCACCGGCACCACGCTCGCCTACTCCGCGCTGCCCACGCTGATCCTGCGGGCCGTCCCGGCGAACCAGACCGCCTCCGCCAACGGCGTCAACGTCCTCATGCGCACCATCGGCCAGGCCACCTCCAGCGCCGCCGTGGCCGCCGTCCTCACCCACCACACCAGCCTCGTCGGCGGCGTTCCCGTCGCCACGCTGCACGGCTACCTGCTGGCCTTCGCGATGGCCGGGGCCATCGCCCTCGCGGCCGCCGCGGCGGCCCTCTCCATACCCGGCGACAAGGCTCCCGCCGGCCCTGCCCGCGCCCGGGGCCGTGCCGAGAGTGCGAGGGACGACGCGCTGGAGGGAGCATGAGTGCCGTGAGTACCCGACCCGGCACCCCCTCCGCGCCCGCGCCCGTCCGACGGGACGCCGAGGCCACCAAGGCGGCCATCCTCAGGGCCGCCCGCCACCTCCTCGCCCGGCACGCGCACGCCGACATCACCCTCAAGGACGTCGCCGAACGTGCCGGGGTCAGCGCCCCGTTGATCCTCAAGTACTTCGGCAACAAGGACAGCCTGTTCGCCCGCGTCATGTCCTTCGACACCGACGCGGCCGCCCTCCTCGACGCACCCCTGGACGACCTCGGCCGGCACATGGTCCGGCACGTCCTGGAGAGCCAGCGCGACCGCGGCGCCGACCCGCTGGTGCGGATCGTCTTCGCGCCCCTGCAGGGCGACCACGGAGACGTGCTGCGCGCCAACTTCCGCGCCCACGTGGTCGACGCCCTCGCCGCCCGGCTCACCGGACCCGACCCGGACCTGCGCGCCGAACTCGCCGTCGCCCAGCTCATCGGCCTGGGCGTGATGTACGGCATCGCCCGCGGCCCACGGCTGCGCGACTCCGCGGCCGCCGACATCGGTGACATCGCCGACCGGTACGGCCCCGCCGTCCAGGCCCAGTTGACGCCCGAGCCCTGGCCCTCAGGCCGGTCCGGCGGATCATGAGTGTTCCGGTGTTGGTGGCCGCGTAGTCGAGAGCCCGCGCGAGGCGCCCGATGGCGGAATCACGGGTTCACACGGCGGTTGTCACTGTGTGTCCCTACAGTGGGGCAGTGGGTGACGGTGCGTCTGTGGTTCGGTGACTGCACCCCGAGGACCGCCGGTGCGCACGGGGAGGGGGTTCTCACTCGGAGCGTCTGACGTCGGTTGGGGGGCCGGTGAACTACTCGATTCGGATCAGGCACGATTGGCAGTGCCGCAGGTGCGGCGAAGACGTCCAGGACGACACGTACATGGTCGTCGACGCCCTGGCGCGGCCGGACTTGGTCCAGGGAGTGATCAAGGGCAAGGTGCCGTCGGTGACTTGTCCGTCCTGTGGCGCGAGGAAGGCCCGGATCTTCCCGCTGTTGGTGTACCGCGGCGAGGCGACCGGGCAGTTGGTCTACTTCTATCCACCTCACAGCCCGCCCGAGCAGGACGAGGCCAACAAGAAGCTCTGCGTGGAGGCGCTGCTCGACAGGCTGGGGCCGGTGAGTGCCGAGGAGGCGGAGAACTCCGGCGTCCTGTCCGTGCCGTTCGACGCGGCACGGGGAGTGCTGGCGCCGACCGCACGCGGCGCCTCGGCGGGCGGAGGGCCGCGCATGTGCAGGGTCAAGCCCCGGCGCTCGGCACCACCACCTGAAGTGCTGCGGATCGGCGCCGAATTGGTGGCGTCCGGGCGTGCCGGGCTCGGCCGGTCCCTGAGCGACAGGCCGCTCGCGGAGGAGCTGGCGCGTCTGGCGGAGCGGGCGCTGGAGCTGTTGGGCGACCGTGACCAGCCCGAGTTGCGGGGCGACCTGGAGATGACGCTGGGCATGATGCTGAGCAGTGTGAACCGCGGGCAGGACGTCATCGGCCTGGAACGGGCCATCGGCCTGCTGCTGCGCAGAGCGCGCGGCATATCGAGGGAGGAGGACCCGCAGGGCTGGGCCATAGCGCGGTACGAGCTGGCACGCGCCTATGGCCAGCGCTACACGGGCGACATCCATGCCAACCAGGAGCTGGCCATCCGGCATCTGCGGGCGGCGCTGGAAAAGACAGAGCCGGAGCGCAGTACGGGGACGTGGGCGCGTGTCCGCAGCGAGCTGGCGAAGGTGCTGATCGAGCAGGGCACCCAGTCCGCACCCGGCCAGATCGAAGAGGCCATCGGCCTGCTGGAACCGGTCGTCGCCCGGCTCGACCCCGCCCGGGACAAGGAGCTCTGGTGCGACGCCCAGAGTTTCCTCGCCGGCGCGTACAACGTACGGCAACAAGGCGACCCGGCCGTCAACAGGGAGCACGTGGTGCGGCTGTACGAGCAGCTGGACGCCGTCGAATCGGAAGAGACCGACCCCGAACAGTGGGCCAACACGCAGGTCCGACTGGCGGTCTCACTCTCCAAGAGAATGCGCGGGGACCGCCGGGAGAACAGCCTTCGCGCACGCGAGCACCTGCTGCGGGCGCTTGCCGTCTACGAGCGGGTCGGCGACCGCGGCGAGGCCTCGAGCACCTACGACAAGCTGGCCGTCGTCGCAGGCGAACTCGGCGAGTACGACGAGGAGATCCGGTGCCACGAGGCAGCCCTCGTGCACCGCCACAGGGACACCGCTCCCCACCTGTGGGCACGCAGCATGTCCAAGCTCGGCTGGGCCCTGCTTGGGCAGGCCGAGAGAGACGAGGCGGAAAATCCTGCCGCCAGGGCACGGCGGGGGCTGGGGCACATCGAAGACGCCGTCGCCGCCTACGAGGGTCTTCCGACCGGGTTCGAACTCGCCTTCCAGCTCATCTCCTTGGCAGAGGCGTGCCGGGTCTGTCGCAAGCTGGACCCCTCGCGGGAGGACGAACTTCGTGAGCGGGAGCTGTCCGTTCTGCGGGAGGCGACAGACCGTGCCCACGGTCGCAGCGACCTGCTGCGAACCGCGTCAGAACAGCTCGGTGACGCCCTCGCGGAACGGACCGAATGGTCCGCGGCGGCCGACGCGTACCAGCAGGCCGTAGCGGCGGACGAACAGCTGTTCCGCGCCTGCCTGGTGAGTTCCTCGCGGAAGCTGCGGCTGAACTCGGCCGGGGATCTGCATCAGCGAGCCGCCTACGCACTCGCTCGCGCGGGCGGGTTGGAAGAGGCGCTGCTCTGCCTGGAGCGCGGCAGAACACGCGACTTCAATCTGGCCCTGTCACCGGATCACGACCAGCTTCACCGGCTGGCGCAGACGGACCCGGAGACCCACACCGCCTACCTGCGAGCCGCCGAGACCGTACAGACCCTGGAGGCCCGTAACCGTGAGCTGAGCCGCCAGGGAGCCCCGCGGGACGGCGGGCGGGAGTTGGATGCGGCCGAGTACGAGCTGGGCGGAGCTCTCGACGAAGCCAGGGCGGCACTGGCCGCCGCCCTGGCTCGGGTCAGGGCGCTACCGGGTATGGAGTCCTTCCTGCGGGAGACGACGCGGGCCGACATCCTGGGGGCCGCACGACCGGGAGAGCCGCTCTGCTACATCGCCGCGACGAAGAACGGGAGCCTGTCCCTGATCGTCCGGCACGAGAGCGATCCCGAGCCCCCCGTCGAAGCCGTGGAGTCCACGCTGACCGCCGCGGACGCCCGTGCGCTGGCCGTCGCCTTCGCCGCAACCGTGGCCGAGAAGGGAGGGGAGCTGCGGGAGCTGCTCCCGCGGCTCGGGGAGGAGCTGATCGGACCGGTCGCCGAGGCGCTCGGCACGGCGACCGGCGTGGTCGTGATCGCCTGCGGCCCTACCGCCCATCTGCCCCTGCACGCAGCACACCTTCCTTCGACGGGCGAGCCGCTGCTTGCGACCTGTGCGGTCGCGTACGCACCGTCGGTGCGACTGCTCCTCGCGGCCAGGCACCGGGCCGCGGCACCGCTGTCGGAACCCCTTCTCGTGGCGGCGTCCACCCCGGGCCGGGACGGAGGACTGCTCGCCGCGCAGGAGGTGGAGACGCTGCGGCGGCTGTTCGCCGCGGTGGGGGAGAGCCGGGACATCACCGGCGATCCGCCCGGGGCGCAGGACGGGTGCACAAAGGGGGACCTGGTCGACGCGCTGACCGGCGGCAGTCACGTCCACCTGGCATGCCACGGCGCCTACGACCCGACCGATCCGCTCGCCTCCAGGCTCGACCTCGGCGGCGAGCGCGTCACCCTGGCCGACCTGCTGAACGCACGTCCCCGGCCGCTGGAGCGGGCCCGGCTGGTGACCCTGTCGGCCTGTGACACCGGGCTCGTCGACCCCCGCCTGCCGGACGAGGCGATCGGGCTGCCGACCGGCATCCTGCTGGCCGGCGGAGCGGGCGTCGTCTGCACGCGCTGGAGGACGAACGACACCGCGGCCGTGCTGTTGATGATCGCGTTCTACCGGCGGCTGCTCGGCCACGGCGTCGAGCCGCCCCCGTACGGCACACCGCCCGGCGTTGCCGAATCGCCCGCACAAGCGCTGCGGTGGGCCCAGTTGTGGCTGCGCTCGGCCACCGTGCCCGAACTGCTGGGCCTGGACTGGCTCCCCGCCGAGATCCGCCGGCGGCTGATGTCCCGCCGGGTGCCGGCGCGTCCTTTCCGGCACCCCTTCCTGTGGGCACCCTTCAGCATGGTGGGGGCATGATGACCGAGGCGCCGGACACGACCGCGGCCGACTTCCTGCACATGCCGGCCTACGAACGGGTCGCACGCTTCGCGCTCGTCGACACCCCGGCCGTCCGGCGCACGCTCTCAGACGGGGACGTCGCCTCCATACTGGGCTCGCTCTGCCTGGCTTACGCCGTGGAGGAACGCTACGACGAGGCCTTCGCCGCAGGGCTGCGGGCACAGCGGATCGCCAGGGGCCGGGCGGCGGACGACCCGGCGCTGCTCGGCCACGTCCTGCTCAACCTCGGGGTCGCCCACAGCCAGGCAGGCGACCTCGAAAAGGGCCTCGCCGCGTATGTCGAGAGCTGGACGCACGCACGCCGTGGCGGAGACGAGGAGACGCTGTTCAAGGCCGGTGCGAACGCCTTGCTGGCGCTGGAGGCCGGGCGGCCGACCGGGGAGGCCGAGTTCGCCTTCCTCCAGGAGTGCCGTGTCGTCTTCGAGGCGGCGGACCGGCAGCCGGAAGCCGCGCGGGCCTCCCGGTTGCTCGGGGAGGCGCTCCTCGACCGTGGACAGGTGGCGGACGCGATCGCCGTCCTGGACCGGGTCCTGGTGCTGACCGAGTCGCTCGGGGGCGCCCGGTCGATGCGGCGGGAGACGACCCGGATCCTGCTGGAGGCGGACCGGTGCATCGGCGACCCGGCGGATGCGCCGCCGCTCGGCCCCGGCGTCCTGCGCGAGGTACGCGCTCTGGTCGACGACGGTGTGGAGAGCGCGTTGCGGGGCATCGTGCCGCGCACGAGGACGTGCTTCTCCCGTGCCCTGGCCCTGCTGGAGCGGCGCGCCCGGCCACGGGAACGCCTGCTGGCGGCATTCCTGCTGCTCGTAGGCGCCCAGCTCGCCTTCCACGAGGACGACGAGCCGGCGACGACGGAGCTGATGAAGCGGGCCGGGCAGGAAGTGGAGCTGATCAAGCCGTCCCTGGCCGAGTGGGTGAAGACCCGCGCCTATCATCTGGACCTCGGCGCACTGAGCACACTGGCCCGGAACGCGGCCGTCAGCGCGCGCGGGCGGGGGAGCGGACCATGACGCCAAGTACCGTCCAGCAGCTCGCGATCCTGGTGCTGCTGGTTCTGCCCGGCACCTCCTACCTCTTCGCGAGGGAGCGGCTCCTCGGGATCCGCGAGGCCGAGCAGGAGGTGAACAACCGCATTCTGCGCGCCCTCGCGGTCGGAGTCCTGATCGACGCCGCATATCTGATCACCGTTGGTCCCCACCTGATACGGCTGCTGCGGGGCATAGGGAAGCGGCCTCTGACCGGTGTCGCCGAGCAGCCGCGGGAGGCCGGGCTGTGGCTGCTGCTTCTCGTCGTCGTCGTGCCGACGCTGGTGGCGTGGGCGGAGGCGTACTGGATCCGGCGTCGGCGCGCCGCCGTGCACGAGGGGACCCCTACCGCGTGGGACGCCCTCTTCCAGGACCGTGGGGCGTGTTTCGTCCGGGTCCGGCTGAAGAACGGCGGCTGGGCCGGCGGCTGGTACGGAACGCGCTCGTGTGTCTCCACCTATCCGCAGCCCGGTGACCTCTACCTGGAGTCCCAGTACCGGATGGAGCCGGACGGCACCTTCGGACCGCGGATGAGCGGCACGGCCGGGTTGTACGTCCGGGCCGCCGACTTCGACCTCCTGGAATTCCACGAACCGCGCCGCGACACCCGGGGAGACGCCGATGACGCAGTCTGACGCCGCCGACTACGAGGAACTCGACGACGACTTCGCGAGCTGGGCGGGCCCGCCGAGGGGCATCCAACATCCCAAGAAGGAGGACGTGTCCGAGGACCAGGTCCTGCCTCCGGAGGGACCGGCCGGTGTCTCCACCACCGTGGAACGGGACGGCGACACGTCGCCGCAGTGATGTGACCGCGTGCGCGGTTCCGGGCGGCGTCCGCCGGAGTGCCTATCAGGCGCACGGCAACCGCGCCGTTCCGGTCCTACCTGCGCGGACGCCAAATCAAGCACACCATCCCCGCCACTCGCTACGACAAACGTGCCTATGTCTTCCCCGGCGCCGTCACCACAGCAGCCATCAGACTCTGGCTCCGTGGGTGATGCGCCGGACAGAACCTAGTCCTGGCCCGGCTCTGGTCCCGTCAGCAGCGCCTCGGCCGACCTGCGGAAGGCGGTCAGCAGCCGGTGGCTGTCCCCGGCACGGGTCGCCAGCACCACGTGGCTCGGCTCGACGCCGTGCAGCGGGACCGTGGTCAGGTCGGGGCGGATGGTCGCGCCCGGCACCAGGGGCACGATCGCCACGGCCTGCCCGGCGGCGACATGCTCGAACTTGTCCTCCACCGCGCCGATCAGCGGACCGTCGGGCGCGGGGCTGCCGTCCGGGCGGGGATCGACGCGCCAGAACGCGTTCCAGAGCGGATCCTTCCCCCGGGGCAGCGGCTGGTCGGCGATGTCGTCGAGGGTGACCGACTCCTTCCCGGCCAGCCGGTGGTCCAGGGGGACCACCAGGACGCGGGGCTCGTCGTAGAGGACCGTCACCCGCAACCCGTCGGTGCGCAGCGGCAGCCGGGTCACGACCGCGTCCACGCGCCCCGTCAGCAGGGCCTCGCGCGGCTCGCCCCAGTCGAGGTGCTGGGTCCGTACGTCGGCGTCCGGGAAGCGGCGGCGCAGCTCGCGCACGGCCGGGGTGACGAAGATCCCGTTGATGTACCCGACGGTGATCCGGCTGGGCTCGGCGGCGGCCCGGGTGACAGCTGCCGCCTCGCCCGCGGCCCGCAACAGCGCTCCGGCCCGCGCCAGGAACACCTCGCCGGCCCCGGTGAGCCTGGCCCCCTGCGGGGTGCGGTCGAAGAGCCGCGCACCCAGCACCTGCTCAAGCCGCTGGATCTGCCGGCTCAGCGCGGGCTGGGTGATGTGCAGGGCGCCGGCGGCCCGCCCGAAGTGCCGCTGCTCGGCGACGACGGTGAAGTACCGGACGAGCCGCAGATCGAGGTCAGGGGCGGAAGCCGGATCAGCCATGCCTCCAGCATAAGGCCGACGACCTGCACCGATGCCCGAAACGTATTGCGCATTGCGAAAGAGGCTTTGGACGCCCGCCGCCCGTCGGCCGAACGATGGAAGCACCACCCGGAAGCACGACCCTCTCCCTCGAAGGAGCACCACCATGCGGGTATTCGTCACCGGCGGCAGCGGCTTCATCGGTTCCGCCGTAGTCCCCGAACTTCTCGGCGCCGGCCACCGGGTCCTCGCCCTCGCCCGCTCGGACAGGTCGGCCGAGACCCTGCGGGCGGCGGGCGCCGAGGTCCACCGCGGCAGCCTCGACGACCCCGAGGACCTGGCCCGAGCGGCGGCCGGGACCGACGGCGTGATCCATCTGGCCTTCAACCACGACGACTTCCCGAACCTCACCCTCGCAGCGCAGAGCGACCTGCGCGTGATCGAGGCGATCGGGGCCGCCCTGGAGGGCTCGGACCGGCCCTTCGTGGTCACCTCGGGAACCATGATGCTCGCCACGGTCGACGGTGTGGCGACGGAGGAGGACACCCCGGTACCGGGCACCTACCGCGGCGACTCCGACCTTGCGGCACTCGCCCTAGCCGAGGCCGGGGTACGCAGCGCGGTGGTCCGCCTGGCCCCCACGGTGCACGGCCGCGGCGACCAGGGCTTCGTGCCCCGGCTGATCGACGTCGCCCGGCAGAAGGGCGTCGCCGCGTACGTCGGCGACGGCGCCAACCGCTGGCCGGCCGTCCACCGCCTGGACGCCGCCCGCCTGTTCCGCCTGGCCCTGGAGTCGGCCCCGGCGGGCACCGGCCTGCACGGAGCGGCCGACGAGGGCGTCCCCTTCAAGGACATCGCGGCGGCCATCGGCGCCGGCCTCGACGTCCCCCTGAAGAGCATCCCGGCGGAAGAGGCACAGGCCCACTTCGGCTGGCTGGCCATGCCGGCGTCGATCGACAACGCGACGTCGAGCGGACGGACCCGAAACCTCCTGGGCTGGGAGCCGGAACAGCCGGGCCTGATCGCGGACTTGGAAGAGGGCCACTACTTCAGCGCCCCGTAAGGGGCGCTGGGGGTACCCCCAGCCGAAGGCTGGGGGAGGAACGAACTGCGCGCTCAGCCCCCACCGAACCCGCAGCCGTCAACGGCGCACAAGCACCCCATCCAAGAACCCGTTACTGAAGACCCGGTGCGGATCAAGCCGATCAAGGGTCTCGACGGCCGCATCCCACACCGCACCCCCGAACGACCCAGGAATGCTCGTACCGAGAACCACGTCATCACTCCACACGCCGGATTCCGTATAACCCCACCCCTTGGACCACTCGACCCGGGTCCCCTCGAACCTCTCGAACAGGAACTGCTCCAACTCCCGCAAGAACACCTCGGCATAAGGCGTCCCCGGCAGCGTCAGCACATCCAGCCACACCGCGGTGTCCGCCCCGTCCCGAGGCCGCACCGCGGACAGCAACGGCACCCGGGCGCCGTCCACCGCCACATCGGACGGCTCGTCCAGCCCCGTCACCCGGATCTCCACCGACCCGTTGACCGGGAACCGCCCCGACGCGGCGTACGCGGTGAGCCGTTCCCGGTAGAAAGAGGTGAACTCGTGCACCACCCGCTGCACGTCGGCCCGCCGGGTCAGCACCGCGTACCCGTTCGCGTTGATCCGCAGCGTGGTCGGCTTGATGTAGAGCAGCGTGTTCTTCGACGCCCCCCAGATGTCCGAGGACAGCGTCGCCACCAACCCGAGCGCCGCCACATCCAGTTGCGCGTTGCCCAGCACCGGTGCCAGGTACCAGGCCGCGTCGGACACCATCCGTCCCACCAGGTCGGCGACCACGGTCGGCACGTTGTCGGAGAAGGGGTAGTTGTACGGCGAGGTGACGTGCCGTGAGGTGAGCGGCCTGGCCGGGGCGACGCTCCACTCCTTCAGCCACGGGTACTCGGTGAAGGCGAACCAGATCGCCTCGACCCGCCCGGAGCGCCGCAGGAAGCCGTCCAGGGTCCGGCCACCGGTTCCGGGCGCGGCGAACAGTTCGCCGGCCGGGATGTCGGTCCGGCTGACACACCGCAGGCTGCTGTTCGCCCCGACCCGCAGCACGACCTCGGTGACCAGCGCACGGCCCAGATGCGTCAGCAGCGCCGCACAGTCCGCCTCGTCACGCCGGAACGTCCGCAGGACATACGCTCCGGCGCTCTCGTCCCACACCACCGCCGTCAGCGACAGCACCAGGTTGCTCAGCGAGCCGTAGGTGTGGCCGGGCAGCGGTTCCTCGCCGTCGGCCGGTACGGCGGTGCCGTGCGCGTCGATCGCCAGCGCGCCGCCCAGCGTCAGATCGCCCGGTGCGGGCGCGGCGGTCAGCCCGAGGCCGTGGCCTTCCAGGAAGGTGAGCAGCGCCTCCAGGGTGACCCCGGTCCCGGCTCGCACCTCCGTGGCGGAGTCCAGGGAGAGCCCGGTGAGATGGCTCGCGGTGTCGACGAGCAGGACTTCGTCGTCGGCCCCCGTGCCCTCGGTGATCGTCAAGGGCGACCAGCCGTGCGAGGAGCCACGCGCGCGTACCCGCCAACCGTTGCGCCAGGCCCAGTCGACGGCCGCGAGCACCTGACCGGCGTCGGCCGGGGCACACGCCCACAGACCGTCCGCGGTGATCTCGCCGGCCCAGTTGCGGTAGGCGGACCGGTACAGCGTGATTTCCGCCGGGAAACCGGGCAGTTCGGCGGCGGCCACGGCCGGATCGGCGGCCAGCAGTACCGGAACGGCGGCCAGCGCGGCGGCGGACCGCAGGAAGTCCCGACGGCTCCAGCCTTGCGTGGAAAGGGAGTTGTCCGGTGAATGATCAACCATGTCGACACGCTAGGCGGCTGGTTGACACACCTCCGATTTCCGTCCACCAAAATCACCCGTGTGAGTGAAGGATTCACAGGTGGGCGGGGCCGAACCGGCCCCTGACACCGTTGTCGGCGGCGGATGACAGACTGGCGGCATGGACGAACGCGTAATCGGCAGGTCGGGGCAGCGGGCATCGGTCGTCGGCCTCGGCACATGGCAGCTCGGCGCCGACTGGGGCGAGGTGGACGACAAGGAGGCGCTCGCCGTTCTGGAGACGGCGGCGGAGTCGGGGGTGACCTTCTTCGACACCGCCGACGTGTACGGCGACGGCCGCAGCGAGCAGACCATCGCCGCCTTCCTGCGCGGCAGGCCGGACCTGCAGGTGCTGGTGGCCACGAAGATGGGCCGCCGGGTCGACCAGATCCCGGAGAACTACGTCCTGGACAACTTCCGCGCGTGGAACGACCGGTCGCGCCGCAACCTCGGCGTGGACCGCCTGGACCTGGTGCAGCTGCACTGCCCGCCCACCCCGGTCTACTCCTCCGACGCGGTGTACGACGCCCTCGACACCCTGGTCGAGGAGGAGCGCATCGCGGCCTACGGCGTCAGCGTCGAGACCTGCGCGGAGGCGCTCACCGCGATCGCCCGCCCGGGCGTGGCCAGCGTGCAGATCATCCTCAACCCGTTCCGCATGAAGCCGCTGCACGAGGTGCTCCCGGCCGCCCGGGAGGCCGGCGTCGGCATCATCGCGCGTGTGCCGCTCGCCTCCGGGCTGCTGTCCGGGAAGTACACCAAGGACACGGTCTTCGCGGCCGACGACCACCGCACCTACAACCGGCACGGCGAGGCCTTCGACCAGGGCGAGACCTTCTCCGGTGTCGACTACGCGAAGGGCGTCGAGGCCGCCGCCGAGTTCGCCGCCCTCGCCCCCGAGGGGTACACCCCGGCCCAGCTCGCCCTGCGCTGGATCATCGACCAGCCCGGTGTGACCTCGGTGATCCCGGGCGCCCGCAACCCGGAGCAGGCCCGCACCAACGCGGCCGCCGCGAAGCTCCCTGAACTGCCGGAGGAGACGGTCACGGCGATCCGCGAGCTGTACGACCACCGGATCAAGGACCAGGTGGAAAGCCGCTGGTAGCAGCGGTGCGGGCCGGGAGCGCAGCCGTGCCGCTCCCGGCCCGCACCGTTTGAGGGACCGGCCCGCCGGTTACCCGTAGTCCATGACCGACCAGGAGCGGCGGACCGGGCGCGACGAGACGGAGGAGGAGCGCGCCGACCGGATGTGGAGCGATCTCATCCAGGAAGTACGCGTCGCCCAGACCGGTGTGCAGATCCTGTTCGGCTTCCTGCTCACCGTGGTCTTCCAGCAGAAGTACGCCGAGCTGGCCGACGTGGACAAGACGATCTACATCGTCACCGTCGTCCTGGGCGCGTCCGCCACGGGCGCCCTCATCGGACCGGTCTCCCTGCACCGGCTGGTCTCCGGCCGCAGGGTGAAGCCGCAGGCGGTCCGGCTGGCGTCCCGGCTGACCTCGGTCGGCCTGTTCCTGCTGCTGGCCACCATGACGGCGTCGCTGGTGCTGATCCTCCGGGTGGCCACCGGCGGCACCGCTGTGACCTGGGCGGTGACGGCCGTCCTCGTCTGGTACCTGGTGTGCTGGTACGGCCTGCCGCTGTGGGCCCGGCGCCGCCACTCCACCCGCTGAGCCGCGTCACACGACCCGCTGAGCCGCCTCCAGCGCCCGCAGCTGACGGTCGTGCACCCTGCTCAGCACCAGCACGGACACCGTCGCCCCGATCAGCGCGCAGAACATGTCCCACTGGGTGTCCCACACGTCGCCCTGGGTGGCCAGGAAGGCGTCCGCGCCGTGGCCGCCGATCTCGGCCGCCAGCCACTCCAGCAGTTCGAAGAAGGCGCTGAACGCGAGGCAGGCGCACACCGTCAGCGGGGCCAGCCAGCGGCTGCCGCGCAGCGGGGAGGTGCGGACGAGCAGTTCCCGGACCAGGACCGCCGGCACGAAGCCCTGCATGAGGTGGCCGAAGCGGTCGTACGGATTGCGGGACAGGTGGAAGGTGTCGCGCACCCAGTCGCCCACCGGCACCTCGGCATAGGTGTAGTGGCCGCCGACGGCGAGCACCAGCGCGTGCGCCGCGAGGAGTGTGGCCAGCAGGCCCGTCAGCGGGAAGCGCCGCCAGGTCAGCACCACCAGCGGCAGTCCGACCAGCACCCACACCGTCTCCAGGAACCAGGTCGTACGGTCCTGCGCGCCCCACGCCGAGAGGGCCATGCCGGCCACCACCACCCCGGCGAGCAGGGCCGGCGGAACCCGGCGGGGCACTCGGTGCGGAAGGGGGCGCGGGGCGGGCTGTACTGCGGTCATGGCGGACTCCTTGTCGTGGGAGCCCCATCGTGGCCGCGGCGTCCGGGCGCCTACATGAGTACGGCTACTCAGCCGGTGGCGAGGATCTCCGCGAGTACGTCGTCCACGGGGATCTGTTCCCGGCCGGGCGGCACGGCCAGGTAGGTGTCGCTCAGGAAGGAGGCGAGCGCGGGCGCCCACGCGAACACCACCGCGTGGTGGCGGCTGCCGCCGGGCAGGGGGTCGCCGAGGAAGTCCATGCGCACTTCCCTCCAGCGCCCCTGCCGTACGGGACGCAGCCGTACGTCCCCGACGCCCACCGGCTCTCTGAGACCGTCGTTCAGCATCTCGCGGTCCAGCCGCCACCGGGCGAGCTCCCGGCCGTCCAGGGTGAACACCGCGGTCACGGCGAACGGGTCGCCGGCGTCGTACGACAGATGAGCGAGGACGGGACAGCGGTCCGCCCCGTCCGCCCGGAGCTGTACGACCAGGGTCCTGTGCACGATGGGGTTCACGCGAGTGGCCTCCGAGAACGATCGGCTTGGTGCCCTCTAGTACCCCTCTCGCGGGGAAAACGCTCAATCCTGAGCGGAATTGCCCTACGGGTCCTACGTGCGCTACGCGTCCTCCGTGCCCTTCGTGCCGCGCAGTGCGGCCAGGCAGGAGCCGATGGCCTGCTGGAGGTCCTCCAGGCGCTGGACCATGTCGTCCTCGTAGAAGTCCTGGGCGTCGTCGAAGGTCAGCTCCTCGAACGCCTTGGTCGCCTTCTGCAGGCTGTTGTAGAACTTGGTGCGCTTCTCCTGGACCCGCAGTTCGGGGTCGGCCTCCACCGCCTCCACGACCAGGTTCTTCATGGTGTCGTAGGCCTCGCTCGCCCACTCGCCGGTGTCCTCGTCCTCGTCGAGTTCGTCGAGGAGCGACAGATGGCGCTCGGCCTCGTGGCGCAGGTCGGACGGCGCGTCGACGGTCTGCCCGGCCGGGGTCCTGATCTGGCCGGACTCGGCGATCTGCCGGACGTAGCCGATGCGGTCGGCCGAGCGGCTCTCGGTGGCGACGGCCTTCTTCAGGTCGGCGGTGCGGACCACGTCACGGGCCAGCACGGTCTGCAGGTCCGGGTCCTCCTTGATGCGGTCGAGGAGGGCCGAGCGGGCGGCGCGGGCGGTGGACGGGTCGGCGAGGATCGCGGCGCGCAGCGCGGTGGGGTTCTCGGCGACTTCGAGGGCCTTGGTGGGCCGGATGCCCTCGGCCTCGGCGGCCTCCGCGATGGCGGTGCCGCGCTCCGAGGTGGCGCTGTTGCGGGAGACGTAGTAGTCCAACCAGACGTCGGAGTCCGGGAGTTCCACCTCCTGGCCCGGGGCGAGGGCCTCGAAGTACGGGACCAGACCGTCGTCGGCGGCCTTGTCCCAGGCCTTGTAGTAGCGCATGACGCGCTCCGCGGAGCAGCCGGCCAGCTCGGCGAACTCCTTCGCCGAGACCTTCGGAGTCTCCTCCGCGCCCTGCCCTCCCGGCCGCACGCTGCGGGCCACCATCAGCCCGAACGTCCAGCCTCCGGTCCGCACATAGGCGCCGAACTCGCGCGCGTCCCGCGCCACCAGGTCGGAGAGGGGAGCCGGGGACGCGCTGGACGTCTCGGACGGGTCGATCGCTAGGGTCACGGAGGACACTCCTGAGGGCTGCCGAACTGCATACGTACCGACCGGCAGCCTATATCGACCCATTGGCCAGGGTTTGCCACACCGTCGAAGACCGGCCGAGCGCGTCGTACAGCACCCGGAGCATCAGCTTGTCGAGCCGCGGAACGTCTCCAGGAATGTTTTCATGGCGAGTTTGTCGGCGGCGGCGTCCCAGGCGGCGGCGGGTGTCGTGATGCGCAGTGAGAAGCTGCGGCCGCCGCCGAGCAGGAAGCCGCGGCCGAAGGTGTGCACCTGGTCGGCGCCGGTACCGGAGAGCCATTCCATGTCGGCCGCCTTGTGCCCCTGGTATGTGGTCGCCTTGATCTCGCCGATCCGCCGGTAGCCGTCCAGCTTCTCCAGACCCGGCTCCACGTCGTCCCGCCAGATCGCGACCGGGTCCGGGCCGGCCTGGGTGCTGTAGGTGACGGCCAGGGTGCGCAGGTCGTCGCCGCCCGGGCCGAAGGTGACGCGGTAGGCGACGTCGTCCCGGGCGGTGTCGAGGCGCTTCCAGCCCTTCGGGAGCGCCACCGAGAACCCCTCCGGGGCGGTGTAGCGGTGGAAGCCGGCCGGCAGGGCACCGGCCGTGGCCGTGGCCGTCGCCGAAGGGGACGCGGACGCCGACGCGGAGGGCGACGGGGTGGGGGAGGCGGACGACGGCCGGGACGGTGAGGGGCTGGGGGCGTTGCCGTCCGTGCGGTTGGCCGGGTCGCCGGCCGTGGCGGAGGCGCTCGGGGCCGAGCCCGCCGAGGCGGAGCCCGGCAGGCCCTGGGTCGCGGCCAGCACCGCGACCGACACGGTCACCACGGCCAGCGCGGTCCCGCCGATCATGGTGGTCCGGCTCCACCCGGAGGCCCGGGCGGCCACATAGGCACCGCGCAGTCTGGAGACGGGGGCGGGCTGTTCGACCGCGTCGGGGTCCTCGTCCAGGACACGTGTCAGTGCCTGACGTACCACCGGGCGGCTCAGCCGCTCCCGGGAGTTCTTCCGCAGCAGCCCCTGCACCACCTGGGTCAGCGGGCCGGCCCGCAGCGGGGTGCGCAACGGCAGCCGGTCCACGCCCTTCAGGGTGGCGTCGGCCTTGCCCCGGTCCCGGAACGGCGGCCGCCCCTCGACCATCGTGTAGAGGATCGCGCCGAGTGCCCACATGTCCGCGGCGGGCCCGATGCGCTCGTCCCGGGCCTGCTCCGGCGAGGCGTACGACGGTGCGGTGACCCGGGGCGCCAGCGTCGCGCCGGCCAGGCCGAACCCGGTGACGACGACCGGGCCCCGGTCACGGACGAAGATCTGGCCGGGGCTGAGCTCGCCGTGCGTGTAGCCGTCGGCATGCGCGGCCTCCAGCACGTCGAGCACCTCGAGGCCGATGCGGGCGGCCCGCACGTAGTTGAACGTGGGGTGCTGGGCGAGCAGCTCGCTCAGCGGCGTGCCGTCGACCAGCTCCGTGACCGTCCACAGCGCACCCGCCTCCTCGAAGGCGTCGATCACCATGGCGACCCGGCCGGGCCGCAGCGCGCTCATCACCTCGGAGGAGCGCAGAATCTGGGCGGTGGTCCGGCGCACGGTGTCGTCGGTGGGCGGCTCGGGAAACGCGATCTGGGTCACCAGGCGCGGTCGCTCGGCCTGCACGTCCTCCGCGTACCAGCTGATGCGGTTCGGCTCGCGGTCGGCGACTTCGAGGAGCCGGTACCTTCCGGCGACCAACTCTTGTGCGGAGACATGCGCCTTGACCATCGTCATCCCTCGCTGAAACCCCTGCCTCGTCATTAACCAGAAGTACGCGGGGCGAGCCCGGGTTTGTTCAAAGAATCTGCAACTCGGGGACCATTCTTGCCTTTTATTCAAGTGGCGGCACCGGCCGGGAACTTGGGGAAAACAGTGAATGACCGGGCTTCGACCTGCGGGTAACCGACGGTAAAAGCCCGGCTGCGATCCGCTGGTCAGTCCAGGCCGAAGCGCGCGGTCCACTCCGAGATCTCCTGGTGTGTCACATTGCCCCCGCAGACCACGAGGCCGATCCGCGCCCCGTCGCCGACCCGCTCCCGCACCTGCCGGGCCGCGGGCAGCAGGCAGCCGGCGGCCGGCTCGGTCCACACCTTGGCGTGCTCGGCGAACTCCAGGCTGCCCCGCACGGCCTCCCGGTCCGGCACCACCAGCACCTCCTCCACCAGCGCCGCCGCATGGTCGTACGTCAGCCGGGACACGGACGGCGCGCTGAGCGTCGTCACGATCGACGACACCGCGACCGGCAGCGGACCGCCTGCCGCGAGCGCCTCGGACATGGCCTGCGCGCCCGCCGTCTCCACGCCCCACACCCGTACCCCGGGGCGGCGGGCGCGCAGAGCGGCCGCGACCCCGGCGATCAGGCCACCGCCGCCGATGCTGACGAGCACGTCGGTGAGGTCGTCCGCGTCCTCGGCGAGTTCCAGGCCCACCGTGCCCTGTCCGGCGATCACCACCGGGTCGTCGAAGGGGTGGACCAGCGTGAGTCCCTCGTCCCGCAGCCGAGGCACCAGCTCGAACGCGGTGTCCATGCCGTCGGTGAGCCGCACCGACGCCCCGGCCGCCTCGACCAGCCGGATCGACCGGGCGGGCGCGGTACGGGGCATCACCACCGTCGCCTTCACGTCGAGGGCCGCGGCCATCACGGCGAGGGCGATGCCGTGATTGCCGCCGCTGACCGCCACCACGCCGGCCGCCCGCTCGGCCTCGCTCAGCGACAGCAGCTTCGCCGTGGCCCCGCGCGCCTTGAAGGAGCCGGTGCGCTGGAGGAGTTCGAGCTTGGCGGTGACCGGGGTGCCGAGCAGCTCCGACAGGCCGGGGCTGGGCACGGTGGGGGTGTGTACGACGTGTCCGGCGATGATCCGGGCCGCGGCTTCGATGTCCGAGATGCCGATGATGCCGTTCAAGGCGGTTCACCCTTCCGGCGCGGGGGCGACGGTCCGCGCCGTTCGCACCCTCACCCGTCCGGACCGCCCTGGTCAACCCGCCCCCGCCGGGGCGGCGGGGCCACGTGGACCAGGGCTGCCGGGTGTCAGTGCTGCTGTGCCTTCTGCGGGGTCGCCTCGCTCGGCCGGACCACGACGTACCCCTCGCCCTGGAGCATCAGCTGGACCGCCTCGCCCGAACCGCCGCGCAGCATGGACCCGATGGACTGCGAGCGGTGCAGCGAGGTCTGCAGGTGCGCGGTCCAGCCCACCACCGCGTCCGTGTCGACGTACACCGGGGCCTGCGGCGAGACCGGGATCACCAGCGGGTTGCCGTCGCAGACCAGGCCGAGCCTGCCGTGTCCGGTGAACACGCTGTTGAACAGACCGCCGCCGGCGATGCCCGACCCCTTCACGGTCCTGATCTCGTACGCCAGGGTGGCGTCGAAACACAGGACGTTGCGGCCGTTCACCGTGAACTGGTCGCCCGGCTCTATCTCGACGATGAAGCAGTTCTGCGCCTCGTGCGCGAACCAGGCCTCGCCCTGGCCCTGCACGGACATCAGAGGCAGCCCCTCGCCGGTGACCGCGCGCTTGAGCATGCCGCCCACGCCCTGGCCCTTGCGCTCGAACTTCAGACCGCCGCGGTGCGCGATCATCGCGCCCTGGCGGGCGTACATCTCGCCGTTGACCGCGTACCTGAGGCACTTCGCGTTCTCGACCGTCAGGCCCGGCTCGATCGCCGGCGCCACCATGTGCTGACTTGAAAAGAGATCACCCTTCATGTCGGGCATGGTGTCCCGGACGGACCCGTTCCGCCAAGATCACGGACGGTACCGGTTCAGGCACCGAACAGCTGGGTCCAGTAGGTGCCGGCCCGGCCGCCGCCGGCAAAGCCGATGCCTATGTGGGTGAAGTCCGGTTTGAGGATGTTCGCCCGGTGGCCGGGGCTGTTCATCCAGCCGTCCACCACCTCGGCCGCGGAACGCTGGCCGCAGGCGATGTTCTCGCCGATGGTGCGCCGCCGTGAGCCCGCGGCGGCGGCCCGGTCCCACGGCTGGGTGCCCTCGGGGGAGGTGTGCGAGTAGAAGTCGCGGGTCGCCATGTCCGTGCTGTACGCCTGTGCGGCCGCGGCCAGCTGCGGGTCCACCGCGAGCTGCCGCAACCCGGCCCGGGTGCGCTCCCTGTTGGTGAGGTCGACGACCTCGCCGCGGGTGCGGGTCAGTTCGGCCTGGGTGAGGGGTCTGGCCCACAGGGCGGTCCAGTAGGTGTCCCCGCCCCCGGGGCCGCGTGCGTGGGCCAGGCCGGCATGGGTGAACGCCGGGTCGAGCAGGGTGCGCCGGGCGTCCTCGGTGCGCAGGCAGTAGTCCACGAACTCGGCCGGGGTGCGGGGCCCGGAGACGAGGTGCTCGCCGACCGTGACATAGGCGAATCCACTGTCGCTGATCCGCTGGTGGACGGAGACGCCGTCGCGGCTCTCGGTGGCCAGCCGGCCGGCCTCGGCCATCGCGCCGGCGTGGGCGAGGGCGGCCGAGGTGAGCCGGGCGTCCGGGGCCACCGGCGGGCGGCCGGCCCGGGCGCGGGCTGAGTTGACCAGGCCCAGCAGACCGTCCGGATCGGGGAGCGAGGCCGTCGAGGGGCGGGCCGGCGAGGCCGCCGTGCGCTGGGTCGGGATCGTGGCGCGGAAACCGTCGGCCGGCGGCCGGTCCTCGACCACGTCGACCCCGAAGTCCCGGGCGAGCCCCGCCAGTCCGTCCGCGTACCCCTGGCCGATCGCGCGCAGCTTCCAGCCGGTGCCCCGGCGGTATATCTCGGAGAGCAGCAGCAGGGTCTCCGTCTGCGGGCGCGGCGGTGCGAAGCGGGCCACCGTACGGCCGAGGCGGTCGGTCACGTGCAGGGTGGCGGCGGGCAGCCGGCCCAGCGGGGTGCCGGACTCGGCGGCGGTGACCGTGAGGGTGACGCGCTGGGCGCCCGCCCGCAGCAGGGCCGGCTCGACGGTCAGCGTGTCACCGCGCAGCCGGACGCCGGGTGCGTCCGGCTGGTTGTAGAACACGAAGTCGGTGTCGCCGCCGACCTTGCCGCTCTCGTCGGTGATCAGTGCCGACACGTCGAAGGGACCGGGTACCCGCAGCGTCAGCGCGCCGCCCGGAAGGGGCAGATTGCCCCCGGGGACCAGCTCGCTCATCGCGCCGCCTCTACGAGGTCAGGGGCCGAACGTCGCGCCCGGTGGGGGAGTCGCCGGTTGAACGTCCGGCCCGGGCGCGAGGTTCCCCCGGGGGCCGCGGTGCTACTGCTCCCGCGGCGCGGCGGGTGCGATGTCCTCCCGCTCGATCGGCGCGGGGGTGGTCCGCACGGCCTTCTGCTTGCCGCAGAACGTCGGTTCCAGTGTGGCCGCCAGCGCGTTGAGCACGTCGGAGCTGTTGGAGGCGTTGGCGAGCGCGGTGAGGCTGCGCCTGCCGTCCTTGCTGGTGAAGGCGTACGTGTAGTAGCCCTGGACGGCGCCCGTGTGGCCGTACACCGAGACCCCGCAGGACAGGTCGCGGCGGCGCAGCCCCAGCCCGTAGGAGGTGGTGGAGTTGACGCGGGTGAAGCGCTCCATCTCCGCGAGGCGGGCGGCCGACGTCAGCTTGCCGCGTACCAGCGCCGAGTAGAACGTGTCGAGGTCGCGGGCGCTGGAGATGATGGCGCCCGCGCTCTGCGCCCAGGAGACCGTCTGGTCCGTGGCGTCGACGGGCTGGTCGCCCGCCCGGTCGGCGGTGAGGTAGCCGTTGGCGTGCTGTCCCGGGATCTTCGTGTCGGGGTGCACGTAGAAGGTGTCGGTCAGCTGCAGCGGCTTGAAGATGCGGTTCTCGTACTCCGTGCCCACGCTGTGCCCGGTGAGCTTCTCGATGAGCAGGCCGGCGACGACGAAGTTGGTGTTGGAGTACGAGTAGGCGGCGCCCGGCGCGTTGGTGCGCGGCTTCTTCAGGGACAGGTCCACCAGCTGGCGGTAGGTGAACACCTTGTCGCGGACGGCCTCGAAGCCGGACACGCTGCTGGCGAACATGTCGTTGGTGTAGTCGTACAGACCGCTGCGGTGGCTCAGCACCTGCCGCACGGTGATGCGGTCGTCCGGAAGCAGTCCCGGCAGGTAGCGGTTGACCGGCGCGTCCAGCACCAGCTTGTGCTCGTCCACCAGCTGCAGCAGGACCACCGCCGAGAACGTCTTGGTGACGCTTCCCACCCGGAACCGGTCGGTGGTGGTGAGGGCGCGCCGGCTCGTGCGGTCGGCGATGCCCTGCGCGGACCGGTAGACCTGCGTGCCGTCGTCGATGCGGGCCATCGCGCCGGGCGCGCCCTTCGCCACCACCGAGCGCAGCGCCGCGGCCAGCCCCGCGGTGTCGGGCGCCGGCAGGGCAGCGGTCGCCTGCGGCCCCGGGGCCGACCTCATGGGCGCCGCCTGGGCCGGGACGACGAGCAGCGACAGCGTCACCGCCCCGAGCACCGCGCTTCTGCACACCATTGCCGAGACCATTCGGACCTGCTCCTCTCTGTGCCGTCTTCGATGCGAGATGAGTCACATACGGGTTGGGGAACCTTCTCGCATCCCGTCACATCTCCACAGTCGACGCACAGTTGGTCACTCCCTGATCACCGTGCGGTGGGGATTCGCCAAATATTGCCACGAAAAGTAAGAAAAGCGACGAATTCCGCTTTACATGGACATGATTAGTCCGGAAGGGTTGCGGCCCGGGGCCCGACCAGCCCCCTTGGCGCCCAACGGCGCTCTGCCGCAAGGCGGTTGGTGACCCCGGCCGTCTTCGAACGAAGGAACCCTGATCAGTGCGTAGTGCGCACATACGCAGCGTGGCCGTCGCCGTCGCCGTGACGACGGCCGCCACGGGCCTGGCCGGTACGGCCTTCGCCGGTCCCGCAACGGGGGAACGACAGTCGGCCGCGGCCTCCGCCACGACGGCCGCGCAGGTGGTGGCGGCTGCCCGGGCCGCCGCCTTCGCCCACGCCTCGGCGACCGGTGTCGGCGCGGGCGACGAACTCCAGCCGCAGGACGTGATGATCGACCCCGAGGGGCCACGCCACGTCCGCTTCGTCCGCACCCACCAGGGGATGCCGGTACTCGGCGGCGACCTCGTCGTCCACCTTTCCCACCGGTTGGCCTACACCGGCGTCACCCGCGCGGCCGACCACACCGTCAGGCCCGCCGCCACCGAGGCGAAGCTGACCGCCCGGCAGGCCGAGGAGAAGGCCGCCGCGGCCGCCGGCGGCGACGCCGGCACCGCCCAGCTCGTGGTGGACGCCCGGGACGGTGCCGCCGCCCTCGCCTACCAGGTGACCGTCGACGGCTCTGACGGCTCCAGCACGGTCGTCGTCGACGCCCTCACCGGCCGGGTACGCAGCAACACGCCGGACAGCGACGAGTTCCTCTCGCCCAAGCTGCTGAAGACCCTCCGCAGCCGCGGCGAGACCCTCGACCCGGCCGTCGGCACGGGCATCCAGCCCCAGGCCCTCGCCGGTGCGTCCGTCTCGGCCGCCGCCCACTACCCGTCGACCGCCCACGGCTCCGGCAGGTCCCTCTTCGTGGGCAAGGTGCCGCTCACCACCACGCAGACCGCCCGCAAGAGCTTCCTGCTCAAGGACCCCACCCGCTACGGCACCGAGACCCGGGACGCCAAGGGCAGGGAGACCGAGAGCTTCGGCCAGGGCACCAAGTTCACCAGCACCACCGACAGCTGGGGCAACGGCACCACCACCAACCGGGGCAGCGCGGCCGCCGACGCCCAGTACGGCATCACCGAGACCCTGGACTTCTACAAGAAGACCTTCGGCCGCAAGGGCATCGCGAACAACTCCAAGCCCGCCCGCGCCATGGTCCACTGGGGCAACAAGGTCGGCAACGCCTTCTGGGACTCGTCCTGCGGCTGCATGCTGTACGGCGACGGGGACGGCCGCGAGATCAAGAAGCCGCTGGTCGTCCTCGACGTCACCGGCCACGAGCTGACCCACGGCGTGGTGGACGCCACCGCCAAGCTCGAACCGACGTACGTCGACAACGACGGCAACCAGTTCGGTGAACCGGGCGCGCTGAACGAGTCGCTGGCCGACATCTTCGGCTCCGGTGTGGAGTTCTTCGCCAACAACCAGAAGAACCCGCCGAACTACCTGCTGGGCGAGAAGCTGGGCCTGCGCCAGAAGTTCCTGCGCCGCCTCGACCACCCCTCGCTCGACCGCCTCGAAGGCACGGTCGACTACTGGTCGCCCGAGGTGGCGAACGCCGAGGTGCACGCCGGCTCCGGCGTCTCCTCGCACGCCTTCTACCTGCTCGCCGAGGGCAGCGGTCGCAAGACGATCGGCGCCACCACCTACGACTCGCCGACCTACGACGGGTCCACGGTCACCGGCATCGGCCGCGCCAAGGCCACGGCGATCTTCTACCGTGCCCTGACCCGGTACATGGTCTCCTCGACCGACTTCCACGACGCGCGGATCGCGACGCTGAAGGCGGCCGCGGACCTCTACGGCGCGACCGGCGTCGAGTACCGCACGGTCGACCAGGCCTGGGCCGCGGTGGACGTCACCGAGGCCGACACGCCGGCCGCCCGCCGCTGAGACGGGGCGAGAGCCGTACGGTCCGGGTGCCCTGCCGGGGGGCTGGGCACCCGGACCCGATCTACTTCGCGGGAGCGAACACTCGCTGCGCTGCGACGGCCGCCCCGCCGCGCGCCCACTCCTCGAACGGCAGCGGGCGGACCACCAGATCGCAGTCCACCGCGGCGCCGAACGCGTGGTCCACGAAGGCCTGTCGGATGTGGTCGGCGAACAGGTCGTAGGACGCCACGCCCTCACCGGAGATGATGATCCGTTCCGGTCCGACGAGGTTGGCGACACAGGCCAGTGCCAGGCCCACGGCGTGTCCGGCGCGGGCGAACACGGCCCGGACCGCGGGGTCTCCGGCGTGGGCGAGCTCGACCGCCTCGTCCATGGTCAGGTACGGGTCACCGGCGGCCTGCCGTGCCTGCTCGGCGATGGCGTGGGTGGAGGCGACCGCCTCGACGCAGCCGGTGTTGCCACAGGTGCAGACGCGTTCGACGCCGCTGACCGGCAGGTGCCCGATCTCGCCCGCCACGCCGTGGGCGCCGGCGACCACCCGGCCGCCGATGGAGAGTCCGGCGCCGATGCCGGCGCCGACGGTGACCAGGGCGAAGCTCGACAGGCCGACACCCGCGCCGAACCACTGCTCGGCCACGGTCAGGGCCCGCACGTCGTTCTCGATGACCGTGGGGACGCCGGTGGCCGTCTCGACCAACTGGGCGAGCGGCACCCGGCGCCAGTCGAGGAAGGGTGAGTACTGGACCGTGCCCAGCCGGCTGTCCACGTCGCCCGAGATCGTGACTCCGATGCCGTGCAGGGCGTCGGCCTTCGCCAGATTCGCCGCCGCCCGCAGCCGGTCCACGAGCCGGGCGACGGCCAGTACCACGGTGCCCACGTCCCGCGAGTCGAGCCTGACCCGATGCGTGGCCAAGGGCCTGGCGGTCACGTCGGCGAGTACGCCGATGAGTTCCTCCGCAGTGACCTTCACACCGGCGAACAGCGCGCGGTCGGCCCGTACCGTGACCAGGGTCGCCGGACGGCCGTTCGTCCGTTCCCCGGTGGGCCGGCCTCCCTCGGCGATCCAGTCGTCGGCCATCAGGGAGGCGGCCGCCTTGGTGACGGCCCCCGCGGTCAGCCCGGTCCGCCGGCCGAGCTCGGCGCGGCTCAGCGGCCCGTGCTGGAGCAGGGTCTGGAAGACGAGTGCGGCCGCGGGTGGCTGGTCGGCGAGGCTCATGGAACGACGTTACATTTCCATTGGAAAGTAATGCAAGGGGGGCGCGTTCATTTTGTTGGCTTGAAACGTTCGATCATTCGGCAATTCTTGCCGCATGTGTCCAGTCATGCTCGATTAAGTGTGAAGTTTCCCGGGCGGAGGACTATGTTGACGTTGGAAGGAAAGTAAGTCTAGATTCGCCGCACTCCAGGGGGAGGCCCCTGCCTCGTCCGGCCGCGGCGCGTGCCGGAATCGGCCCTGCCCCTCCCCGCCCCCTGTCGGCCCGCCGGACGGGTCCGCCTGAACCGGGCCGTCCGGCGGGACCGGGCGACCCGAAAGGACCCTGCATGTCGGACACCATGGCGCGGATCCACATCCTGCGCGCGGCGGGCACCGCTCTCGTCGTGGAGCTCACCGAACCGGTGCCCAGAGTCCTGCACTGGGGACCCGACCTGGGCGACCTGCCGCAGGACGCCCTGGCGGCGCTCGCCCTGACCGGCGAACCGGCCGTGCTCAACAACTCCATCGACATCCCGCGCCGGTTCACCGTCTGGCCCACCGAGGCCGACGGCTGGTCCGGCACCCCCGCCCAGGAAGGCCATCTGGGCGGGGCCTTCACCGCGCCCAGACTGACCCTGACCGGCAGCTCCCACCGTCCGCGGGCGGCGGGCGGTGAGCTCGTACTGCACCTCGCCGACCCCGGAGCCGGACTCGACGTCACCGTCTCCTACCGACTGGAACCCTCCGGGGTGCTGGGGGTGCGGGCCACGCTCACCCGCCGCCCGGACGCCGACCCGGCGCCGTACGACCTGGCGCAGGTCACAACCCTGCTGCCGCTGCCCCGGCGGGCCGCGGAGGTCCTCGACTTCACCGGCAAGTGGAACCGGGAGCGCTCCCCTCAGCGACGACCGCTCGGTTTCGGCTCCCAGGTCCGCGAGGTGCGGCGCGGCAAGCCAGGCCTGGACTCGCCGTACGTCATGGCGGTCGGCGTGCCCGGCTTCGGCTTCCGCGCCGGGGAGGTCTGGGCCGTGCACGTCGCCTGGAGCGGCGACCAGCGGTATCTGGCCGAGCAGCTGCCGGAGGGCGCGGGCACCCATGCCGGGGTGCTCGGTGGCGGCGAGCTCCTGCGGGCCGGGGAGATCCGGCTCGTGCCCGGCGATTCGTACACCACCCCGGTCTGTCACTTCGCCTGGTCCGACCAGGGTCTGGACGGTCTCGCCGACCGTTTCCACACCCTGCTCCGGGCTCGCCACGCCCACCCGCGCGGCCCCCGTCCGGTGATCCTCAACAGCTGGGAGGCGGTGTACTACGACCACGACCTGGACCGGCTGCTGCGACTTGCCGGGAAGGCCGCCGAGGTCGGCGTCGAGCGGTTCGTGCTGGACGACGGCTGGTTCCGGGGCCGTCGTTCGGACGACGCCGGGCTGGGCGACTGGACCGTCGATCCCGTGGTGTGGCCCGAGGGGCTGACCCCGCTGGTGGACCATGTGCGGTCGCTCGGCATGGAGTTCGGGCTGTGGGTCGAACCGGAGATGGTCAACCTCGACTCCGACCTGGCCCGCGAGCACCCCGACTGGGTGCTCGGCCCGGCCCGGGGGGTCGGCCCGTCCGCGCGCAATCAGCACATACTGGACCTGTCCAATCCCGGTGCCTGGCAGTACCTGCTGGACTCGCTGGACGCCCTGGTGGACAAGTACGGCATCGCCTATCTCAAGTGGGACCACAACCGGGAACTCCACGAGGCCGTGCACGGCACCACCGACCGGCCCGTGGCACACGCCCAGGTGGTGGCCCTCTACCGGCTTCTCGACGCCCTCAGGGAGCTCCACCCTGCCCTGGAGATCGAGAGCTGCGCCGCCGGCGGCGGACGGGTGGACCTCGGCATCCTGGAACGCACCGACCGGGTCTGGGCCTCGGACTGCAACGACCCGGTGGAACGCCAGGCCATCCAGCGTTGGACCGCACAGCTTCTGCCCCCCGAACTGGTCGGCACCCATGTGGGCCCGCGCACCAGCCACACCACCGACCGGGTGACTTCCGACGCGCTGCGGCTGACCACGGCGCTGTTCGGGCATGCCGGCATCGAACAGGACCTCACCCGCTGCTCACCGGAGGAACTGGCCCGCATCACCGCATGGACCGCACTCCACCGAGAGCTGCGCCCCCTGCTGCATGGCGGCCGTACGGTCCGGGCCGACCTCGCCGACGAGTCGACGCTGCTGCACGGAGTCGTGGCGTACGACGGCTCGGCGGCGCTCTACTGCTGGGCGCGGCTCGCCACCTCCCCGGAGGGCCAGTACGGACGCGTGCGGCTGCCCGGCCTGGCACCCGGGGCGGACTACCGGGTACGGGTGCGCACCGAGCTGGGCCTGCCGTCCTTCCACCAGGTGGCGGGGCCCGCCTGGCTGGCCGCGGCCCTCGACGACCGGCTGACCCTGCCCGGCTCCGTCCTCACCGTCGCCGGCCTGCCCTTGCCCAATCTCAATCCCGAGCAGGCCTTGCTGCTCGAACTCACGAGGGTCACTCCCGCCTGAACGCGGGCAAGGCCGTGACCTCACCCGTCATCCGAAGTCACGGCCGCCTCACAGCAAATCTTCAGCGATTCCTGTTTCTTTTATTGACAGCGGAAAATAAGGGTCATAGGTTCCCGGCCATGCGCTCGACCATCCGTGGCGAAACGTTTCCGGCCCACACGCCGGCAGCCTCGCAGATCTTCACCACAGTGCTGTCCCACGGGCCCCTCACCCGGCTGGAGGCGGCCCGGCGGGCCGGACTGTCGCCGGCCGCCGTGACCAAGGCGGTCCGGCCGCTGCTCGCGGCCGGCTACCTGGCCGAGGATGCGGACGGCGAGGCCCGGCCCGCGCTCGGACGGCCCGCGAACCTGGTACGGGTCGACGGCGGGCGCGCCCTGTTCATCGGTGTCAAGGTGACCGGCGACGAGGTGATCGCCGTCCTCACCGACCTGTGCTGCCGGATCCGGCTGGCCCGTCGGCTGCCGGTCACCGACCGCACCCCCCGGGCCGTCCTCGCCTCGATCGCCGAGCTGACCCACGAACTGCGGTTCGAGGCCGAGGAGTTCGGCGCCCCCGTCCTCGGTCTGGGGATCGCCGTCTCCGGTGATGTGGACCGCGCCGAAGGCGTCGTACGCTACTCGCCGTTCCTGGACTGGCGGGACATCCCTCTCGCCGAACTGGCCGCCATGACCGCGGGGTTGCCGGTCGTCGTCGACAACGACGTACGGGCCCTGACCGTCGCCGAGCAGTGGTTCGGCGCCGGTGTCGGGCTCTCCGACTTCGCCGTGGTCACCGTCGGAGCGGGCATCGGCTGCGGACTGGTGGTCCACGGCCAGGTGGTCGCCGGTGCGCACGGAGTGGCCGGCGAGATCGGGCACGTCGCCATCGACCCGGCCGGGCCGCTGTGCCACTGCGGCAACCACGGCTGTGTGGAGGCGATCGCGGGGGGTGCCGCGATCGTCGCCCGCGTCCGGGAGGTGACGGGACGGGAGGTGGCCGACGCGGTCGAGGCGGCGGCCCTCGCCCACGCGGGCGTGGCCGGAGCGCGGGAGGTGTACGCCCGTGCCGGTGCGGCCATCGGCCGGGGCATCGCGACCGTGGCGAACCTGTTCGGCCCCGAACGCGTGATCATCTCCGGCGAGGGCCTCGCCGCCCACGACCTCCTCGCCGAGCAGATCCGTGACTCGTTCGCCGCGGCCGCCTTCGGCTCCGCCGCGCGGTGCGACGTACAGACCCGCCCGCTCCCGTTCGAGGAGTGGGCCCGCGGGGCCGCGGCCGCCGCGATCCAGTCTTTCATCACGTCAACTCCCCAGCAGGGAAAGGGGGTGTCGCCCGGATCGGGTTGACGTGAGGAACGGCCGCCGTGCAGCCGACCCGAGAGGGGTCCGGTACGTGCAGCTGCACGGCGGAGAAGGGAGTCGGCGCGGAGCGCCGGCGACCGACGACAACACCGTAGATGTGCGTGCCAGACCCCGCCTCGTCGAGCTGATCCAGCAGACACCCCTTCAGGGCTGAGCCGCCCACAACCCCCGAACCCAGGAGGTAGGGCCCATGCGGTCACCTTCGTATTCCGTCCTGCCCGCACGCGGGCTGAGAACCGTCCTCGTGCTGGCACTCACCGCGGCCTTCGCGGCCGCCGTGCCCGCCGCACAGGCCCAGACGCCCGCCCAGACACCTGCGCAGACGCCCGCACAGGTCGCCGCCAAGCCGTACATGGGCTGGTCGAGTTGGAGCATGCAGTCGTCCAAGTACCCGGGCCTGAACGACAAGGGCGACTACAGCTACCTGACCGAGGCGAACGTCCTCAAGCAGACCGACGCCATGGCGAGCAAGCTGAAGCAGTACGGCTACGACTACATCAACATCGACGCCGGCTGGTGGATGGACTGGAACTGGAAGACCGGTTACGACCAGTACGGCCGTCAGAAGGCCGACCCGGCCCGCTTCCCCAGCGGCATGAAGGCCGTCGCCGACCGTATCCACGCCAAGGGTCTCAAGGCCGGCATCTATCTCCCGGCCGGTCTGGAGAAGGGCGCGTACGGCGACGGCAAGACGCCGATCTGGAACGCCGACGGCTGCACCACCGCCGACATCGTCTACGACGACCTGCGCACCACCAACGGCTGGGACAGCGCGTACAAGATCGACTTCGACAAGCCGTGCGCGCAGAAGTACATAGACTCCCAGGCCCAGATGATCGCCGGCTGGGGCTACGACTTCCTGAAGCTCGACGGCGTCGGCCCCGGCTCCGGCAAGAGCGGCGACCAGTACAACAACGTCGCCGACGTGGCCGCCTGGAACAAGGCGATCACCGCCACCGGCCGCCCGATCCACCTGGAGGCCTCCTGGTCCCTGGACTTCGGGCACGCCGCCGACTGGCAGAAGTACACCAACGGCTGGCGCATCGACACCGACGTCGAGTGCTACTGCAACACCCTCGTGAGCTGGGAGAACTCCGTCAACGACCGCTGGGACGACACCCCGGCCTGGACCGGCAAGGCGGGCCCCGGCGGCTGGAACGACCTCGACTCCCTCGACGTCGGCAACGGCGCGATGGACGGCCTGACCAAGGCCGAGCGGCAGAGCTACGCCACGCTCTGGGCCGTCGCCAAGTCGCCCCTGTTCACCGGCGACGACATGACCAGGCTCGACGACTACGGCGTCTCCCTGCTGACCAACCGTGACGTCATCGCGATCGACCAGAGCGACAACCCGCCCGCCCGGCCGATCACCCCGTCCGACCCGCAGCAGGTCTGGGCCGCGAAGAACGCCGACGGGACGTACACGGTCGCCCTGTTCAACCTCGCGGACTCGCCCTCGGCCGTCACCGCCGACTGGACCGCCCTCGGCTTCACCGGCAAGGCGTCGGTCCGGGACGTCTGGAACAAGGAGAACCTGGGCAGCTTCCAGAACAAGATCACCGAGGCGCTGCCGGCGCACGGCTCGCGGCTGTTCACCGTGACGCCGAAGGGCAGCGCGCTGGCCTCCACCGGGTACGAGGCCGAGGCGAGCGGCAACACGCTGAGCGGGAACGCCTCCGTCGCCGGGTGCGACGCGTGCTCCGGGCAGAAGAAGGTCGGAAACCTGTACCAGGGCGGCAAGCTGACCTTCAACAACGTGGTGGTCGACAAGGCCGGTACGTATCTGGTGAAGGTGGCCTACATCAGCGGTGACTCCCGGTCGGCCACGATCGCGGCCGACTCCGGGGGCGGGACCGGCCACAAGTTCCCGTCCACCGGGGACTGGGGGACCGTGGCGACGGTGAGTGTGCCGGTCACGCTGAAGGCCGGTGCGAACACCGTCAGCATCGACAGCGGGTCGGGGTACGCGCCGGACGTCGACCGGATCGACGTTCCCAAGTCACCTCGGTAGTCGCTTCGGCAAGTGCGTCGTTCGGGAACTGCCGGCCGGTGGGGGCTGGTCGCGCAGTTCCCCGCGCCCCTGAAGGGGCGCGTTGTATCGCCCCAGACTTTCAAAGGACAGCGTCATGCAGAATCACCCCAGCAGACGAAGCTTCCTCGCTCTCGCCGCGGCCACCGGAGCCCTCGCCGGGCTCCCCTCCTTCACCGCCTCCGCCGCCCCGGTGCGGTCCTCGGAGCCGCTCACCTCTCCTCGTCACCAGCTGTGGTGGCAGGCGCCGGCCGACGACGGGTCGATGATCACGCAGGGTCTTCCCGTCGGCAACGGGCGACTCGGCGCACTCGCGAGCAACGACTCCGGCCGTGAGCTCCTCCTCGTCACCGACGCCACGTTGTGGACCGGCGGGCTGAACGACACCCTCGACTCCGACGGCCAGTTCCCCTACGGCCGTGCCGACTTCGGCTCCCTCACCCTCCTCGCCCGGCTCGTCGTCGAGATACCCGACCACGACCTGGGCGCCGTCTCCGACTACCGCCGCACCCTCGACCTCGACAACGGCGTGGTGACGGCGTCCTACGTCCGCTCCGGGGTGACGTACCGGCGGCAGATCTTCGCCAGCCGTCCCGACGACGTGATCGTGCTGCACTTCGGCCAGGACGGCGGCGGCCGCTACACCGGCACCATCACCTTCGAAGGCACCCACGGGGAGACCGGCGGCACCGCCGAGTCGTTCGCCGGGTCCTTCGCCAACGGCCTGAAGTACGGGGCCGCCGTCAAGGCGTACGGCAGCGGCGGCAGCGTACGGGTGAGCGGCTCGCACATCACCTTCACCGACTGCCGCGAGCTGACCGTCGTCCTCAGCGGCGGCACCGACTACGCGCCGGACGCCGCCGCCGACTACCGCGACCCCTCCGTGAACCCGGTGGCGCTGGCCGGCACCAAGGTCAAGGCGGCCGCCCGGCACTCGGCCGACTCGCTGCTGCGCACCCACGCCGCCGACCACCGGGCGCTGTTCGGGCAGTTCGACCTCTCCCTCGGCACCTCGACCGCCGACCAGCGCGAGCTGGACACCTGGGCGCGCATCCAGGCCCGCGCCGACACCGGCGACCCCGACCCGGAACTCGAGGCCGCCTACGCCCAGTTCGGCCGCTATCTGATGATCGCCGGATCGCGCGACAGCCTGCCGATGGGCCTCCAGGGCATCTGGCTGGACGGCAACGACCCGGACTGGATGGGCGACTACCACACCGACATCAACATCCAGATGAACTACTGGATGTCCGACCGGCTGGGCCTGTCCCAGTGCTTCGACGCCTACACCGACTACTGCGTCGACCAGCTCCCCTCCTGGACGGACCTCACCCAGCGGCTCTTCCAGGACTCCCGCAACCGCTACCGCAATTCCAACGGCAAGGTCGCCGGCTGGACCGTCGCCATCTCCACCAACCCCTTCGGCGGGGGCGGCTGGTGGTGGCACCCGGCGGGCAACGCCTGGCTGTGCCAGAGCCTCTGGGAGCACTACGAGTTCACCCAGTCCCGGGCCCACCTGGAGAAGATCTACCCCCTCCTCAAGGGTGCCTGTGAGTTCTGGGAGGCGCGGCTGCTGACCACCACCCTGGACGACGGCAGGGAGGTGCTGATCGCGGACAGCGACTGGTCGCCGGAGCAGGGACCGCTGGACGCCAAGGGCATCACCTACGCCCAGGAACAGGTGTGGATGCTGTTCGGGAACTTCCGGACTGCGGCCGCCGAGCTGAAGAGGGATGCTGGATACGCGGGCACCATCGGCAAGCTCCGGGACCGCCTCTACCTGCCGGTGGTGAGCCCCAAGACCGGCTGGCTGGAGGAGTGGATGTCCCCGGACAACCTCGGCGAGACCACCCACCGCCACCTCTCGCCGCTGATCAACCTCTTCCCCGGCGACCGGATCCGCCCCGACGGCTCCACCCCCGCCGACATCGTCAAGGGCGCCACCGCCCTGCTCACCGCCCGCGGCATGGACAGCTTCGGCTGGGCCAACGCCTGGCGCTCGCTGTGCTGGTCCAGGCTGAAGGACGCCGACAAGGCCTACCAGCTCGTCGTCCGCAACCTCCGCCCCTCGGACAACGGGAGCAACGGCACCTCACCCAACCTCTTCGACATCTACCAGGTCGAGGAAGGCCGGGGCATCTTCCAGATCGAGGCCAACTTCGGCACCC
The DNA here is from genome assembly GCF_042720695.1 of Streptomyces sp. NPDC058457. Lineage (NCBI taxonomy): Bacteria > Bacillati > Actinomycetota > Actinomycetes > Kitasatosporales > Streptomycetaceae > Streptomyces > Streptomyces sp. NPDC058457. Next base: position 54,200 of record NZ_JBHXLU010000041.1, read on the forward strand.
CGACCGCGATCCTGGAGATGCTGCTGTACTCCCGCCCGGGCCACCTGGAGCTCCTGCCGGCCCTCCCCGACGCCTGGGCAGCCTCCGGCAAGGTCACCGGGGCGGGCGCACGCGGCGGCTTCGTCGTCGACCTGAGCTGGCGCGACGGCAAGCCCACCGAGGCCCGGATCCGCAGCGTCGGCGGACGTACCACCACGGTCGTCTACGGCGGCAGGACCCGGACGGTCACGCTGAAGCCCGGCGCGTCCGTCACGCTGAAGGACCTCGCGCGGTGACCGGCCGGTTCGCGCGGCTCCTCGGCCTCGCCGCCGTCTTACTGGCCACGGTCGCCTGCCAGACCGGGCCCGCCCAGGCGGCACCCGTGTGGGAGCCGTCCTCCCAAACGTCCTCCCAGCCGTCCTCCCAGCCGTCCTCCCAGCCGTCCTCCCAGCCGTCCTCCCTGCCGTCGTCCCAGGCCGGCGCCTCGGCCCGGCACGACGTGGTCACCTGGGGGGCCAGCGCCGACCAGATGGGACAGGGCACCGCCGACCGCGGCTACCGGCTGGTCGTGCACACCAGCGCCGCCGGCAGTGGTCTGCGGGTGCGCCTGTCCAACGCGTTCGGCGACCGGCCCCTGACCCTGGACAGCGTCTACGCCGGTCTGCAGAGCCAGGGCGCCGCCCTCGAACCGGGCAGCAACAAGCGGCTGACCTTCGACGGCGCCCGCACGGTCACCGTGCCGGCCGGCGCCACCGCGTGGAGCGACCCGCTGCCCGGCAGCCTGCCCGCCGGCAGCAACCTGGTCGTCAGCCTGCACAGCCCGGACGCGGCCGGCCCCGCCACCGGCCACTGGATGGCCATGCAGACCTCCTACGCCACCCAGGGCGACCACACCGCCGAGGAGAGCGCCGCCAACTGGACCGAGACCACCGGCTCCTGGTGGTACCTGGACTCGGTCTCCGTACGGCCGAAGAACCCGGACACCGGGGCGGTGGTGGCGCTCGGCGACTCCATCACCGACGGCTGGGCGTCCACCAGCGACCAGAACCGCCGCTGGCCCGACTACCTCGCCCGCCGTCTCCAGAAGGCGGACACCGCGGTCAAGGGCGTGGCCGACGAGGGGATCTCCGGCAACAAGGTCCTCGCGGACGGCGCCGGTCAGGCCGCCCTCAACCGGCTGGACCGCGACGTCCTCAGCCAGCCGGGCGTCCGTACCGTCTTCCTCTTCGAGGGGGTCAACGACATCAAGGCCCACACCGGGGTCACCGCGGCCGACCTGATCGCCGGCTACCAGGAGGTCGTCCGGCGGGCGCACGCGGCCGGGAAGTGCGTGGTCGCCTCGACCGTCGGGCCGTTCGAGGGCTGGTCGGAGTGGGACCCGGCGGGCGAGGCCGTACGCCAGCAGGTCAACCAGTACATCCGCACCAGCGGGGCGTTCGACGGGATCGCCGACTTCGACCGGATCCTGCGCAGCCCCTACGACCAGGCACGGATGCTGCCGTTCCTGGACGGCGGCGACCACATCCACCCCAACGACAAGGGAATGCAGGCCATGGCCGACTCCGTCGACCTGGCGAGCCTCGACTGCGACCACTGAACCACCCCCCGTCTGATCACCCCTGCGCCGTCGGCTCGGGGGTGATCAGACGTTCCCGGTAGGCGATCGCCACCGCCTCCGTACGGCTCGCCGCACCCAGCTTGGCGAGGATGTTGGAGACATGGACGCTCGCCGTCTTGCCGGTGATGAACAGTTCCTCGCCGATCTGCCGGTTGCTGCGGCCCAGCGCCAGCAGCCGCAGCACGTCCTGCTCGCGTGCGGTCAGCGGCGAGACCGGGTTCTCCGCCGACGCCGCCGACGCCGACCGGCGCAGCAGCGTCTCCGCACGCTCCAGCAACGGCGCTGCCCCCAGGGCCGCCGCCGTCTCCCGGACCGCCCGCGCCTGCTCCCCGGCCTCCGCACGCCGGCCGTCGGCCGCCAGGGCCTCGGCGTACCGCAGCCGCACCCGGGCCGCCTCGTACACGTCGCCGTCGGCGAAGGCGGCCGCCGCCTTCTCCCAGGCCGCGATGTCCGGCCCGGACACGGTCCGGGTCCACTCGGCCTCGGCACGCGCCAGCCAGGCCTGCCCCTCCGGCCCCTGCCCCGCGGCCGTCGCCCGTGCCAGTTCCACCAGTTCACCGGCGACACCGCTCCAGCGGTCCGTGCTCCCGCCGCCGCGCCGTTCGGCCGCCGCCCGGTCCGCGACCGCCGCCAGCGCGAGCGTGGCGAGCCGGACCGTCACGTGCGGCGCCCGCCCCAACTCGTCGGAGAGCACCGCGATCGCGTCCCGCGCCCGTGCCACGGCCTCCTGCGGATCACCGCGCAGCGCGGCCGCGTCGGTCAGCACGATTCCCCCGACGAACGTGCCCATCCAGTCGAACGGCTCCCCGAGCAGCGCCCTCGCGCGCTCCACGACATCCGGTTCGCCCCGGGCCAGCGCGATGTACAGAACGGGCCCCTCGGCGAAACCCGGCGCCGGATCCGCGCGGGCCACCCGCACGCACTCGTCCCACTGCCCCAGCGTGAAGAGCACCAGCAGCCGCAGATACCGCATCTCCAGCGCGTACGGCGAGGACAGCAGCCCCGAACGCCGGGCCCGGTCGAGCCCTTCGGTGATCCACGGCAGGCACTCCCGCAGCTCGCCCGACTCGAAGCAGCCGATGGCCAGGCTGAACAGCGCCCGCATCTCCACCGGCGTGTCCCCGGCCGACCGGGCCAGCTCCCGCGCCTCCCGCAGCCGCTCCCGCCCCTCCAGGGTGCGGCGCCCGCCGCCCTCCAGCCGGGCCAGGGAGATCAGCAGGTCGGCCCGGGCGGCGGTGGCGCCGATCCGCTCGGCGACCTCCAGGGCCTGCCGCGCGACCCGCAACGCCGTGTCGTCGTCCCCGATCTGGCGGGCCGCCATGACATGGGTGGCCGCGGCCCACACCCAGGTCCGGGACGGCGGTTCGGCGGGGATCATCGCGAGCGCCTCGCTGCTGTAGGCGAACGCGGCGGCGAGGTTGTCGACGGTCATGAGGTTCCCCGCGAGGGTGTAGCGCACCCGGGCGGCGAGTTCGGGATCCGCGTCCTGCCCGGTGCCGGCCAGCGCGGCCCGGGTCAGGGACACCGCCCGGTGCGCGGCACCGGAGTGCGCGGCCGCCGCCGACGCCCGCAGCGTCAAGGACACCGGGTCCAGCCCCTCACCGGCGGGCCGCGCCTCGCACGGCACGGCCGGCCACAGGTCCAGGGCCGCCTCCAGATGCCTCAGCTCCTCCGCGGGGGCGCCCACCCGCCGGGCGTGGTCCGCGGCCTCCACGGACGCGGCCAGCGCCTCGGGCAGATCGTGGCTCTCCCGGTAGTGGTACGCCCGCTCGGCCGCCGTCGCCGCCCCGCCCCCGCGCGCGGCGAGCAGCCTGGCGTACGTGCCGTGCAGCCGCGACCGCTGCCCGGGCAGCAGATCGCCGTAGACGGCCTCGCGCGCGAGGGCGTGCCGGAAGGCGTACGTGTCCCCGTCCCCGGCGACGAGCAACTGCCGCCCCACGGCCTCCCGCAAGGCGGCCTCCAGCTCCTCCTCCGGGAGCCCGACCGCGTCCCGCAACAGGTCGTGCCCCACCCGGCGCCCGGCCACGGCGGCCGTCCGCAGCACCTGCTGGGCCGTCTCCGACAGCTGCTCGACCCGGATGAGCAGCAGATCGGCGAGCCCGGTGGGCATCCCGTCCGTGTCGGCGGCGGCCACCAGCTCCTCCGTGTAGAAGGCGTTGCCCTCGGCCCGCTCGACGATGTCCCGCACGGTCGCGTCGGACAGCGGCCGCTCCTCCAGCGCCCGCACCAGCCGCGCCACTTCGGCATCGGCCAGCCGCCGCACCTCCAGCCGCTCCACACCGGGCAGCCGCACCAGCTCGGCGAGCAGCGGCCGCAGTGGATGCCGCCGGTGCAGATCGTCGGCACGGTAGGACGCCAGCACGGCGAGCCGCCGGGGGAGCACACCCCGGCTCAGCAGGAACCGCAGCAGGTCACGCGACGACTGGTCGGCCCAGTGCAGATCCTCCAGGATCAGGAGCAGTGGGGCGATCGTGGCGAGATCCGCAAACAGCCCGGCCACACCTTCGAAGAGCCGCAGTCGCGCGTCGGCGTCACGGGACGAGTCCGGGGCGGCACCGAGGAGACGCTCCACCGCGGGATGGGCGGCGAGAACCCCCGAGAACCGCTCATCACCCGCCAGCACCCCGAGGATCTCGGTGAACGGCAGATACGGCAGCCCCACGTCACCGAGATCGACACAGTGCCCGGTGACGACGGTGGCCCCGACGGTACCCGCCCGAGCCGCGACCTCGTCCAGCAGCCGAGTCTTCCCGACCCCCGCGTCCCCGGCGACCAGCACGGCTTGCCCACTACCGCTCCTGGCACGCTCCAACACCCCGGCAAGGCGGCCCAGTTCGTCGTCCCGCCCGATCAGAGGGCTGCCAAAAGATCTCTGCGACACGCCCTCATCCTCGCAAGAAGCGCGAGGCGAAACCCCCAAGGGGCGCGGGGAACTGCGCGACCAGCCACGAACAACCCGCAGCCGCCGTCACCACAGAACCCCCACCCCTCCAGGCGCTCAACCCCGCAGAACCCGAGCCCAGTCCTCCGGCACCCGCTCCGCAGGCCCCGGCACGGACTGCTCCGCAGGATGACTTACCGGCGGCGCCAACTCCGGCCCGGCCTCGAAGAGTTCATCCGTCTCGTAGTTCCAGAACCACCCCTCGCCCGGCTCGTAACTACGGATCACCGGATGCCCGGTCTCATGGAAGTGCGCCGTCGCGTGCTTCGCCGGCGAGTCGTCGCAGCATCCGATGTGCCCGCACTGCGTACACCGCCGCAGATGGAACCACCAGCCCCCCGCCGCATCGCACTCCACACACCCGGCACCGCTCGGCGGAACGTTCGTGTCTATCGCGGTGTCGCCACTCATACTGCCTCCACAGCTGTCTCGGATTCCTCGGGCGCCTCGGCGGTCAGCGGAAGCAGCACCTGGAACCGGGTGTCACCGGGCTCCGACTCCACCCGCATGGTGCCGTGATGCTTGTTCACGACGATCCGCCACGAGATGTCCAGACCGAGCCCCGTGCCCTGCCCCACGGGCTTGGTCGTGAAGAAGGGGTCGAAGATCCGGTCCTTGATCTCCGGCGCGATCCCGCTCCCGGTGTCCCGGAACTCGACCAGCAGTTGCTCGTGGTCGAGAGCCGTCCGCACGGTCAGCGTGCCGTGTCCGTCGCCCTCGCCGCCGTCCTTCATCGCGCAGACCGCGTTGTCGATGAGGTTGGTCCACACCTGGTTGAGCTCGGCGGGGTAGGCGGGCACGGGCGGGACCGTACGGTCGTACTCCTTGACCACCTGGATGCCCTGCCCGATCTTCCCGGACAGCATCAGCAGGGTGCTGTCGAGGAGTTCGTGCACGTCCACCTCCCGGTACGGTGCCCGGTCCAGCTGGCTGTACTGCTTGGCCGCGTCGACGAGGTGCGAGATGCGGGTGGTGGAGTCCTCGATCTCGTTCATCAACAGCTCGGTCTCGATGGTGTAGTTGAGCCAGCCGACCGAGTTCGGCAGGATCTCCTCGTCGACGGCGGCGGCGACCTGCTCCAGCCAGTCGACGTCCAGCCCGGCCTGCACGAAGGTCGGCGCGAGCTCCCAGCCGTGGTCGATGCCGTGGTCCTCCAGCCAGTCGGTGAGCGCGTCCTCGCGGTCGGCGGCCTCCAGCGGGCTGAGCGACGACGCCTTGGCGACCCGTTCCGCCGTGCGCTCCTGGATCTCGATCAGACCGGACAACTGCTCCCGCGAGAACGGCCCTCCGGCGATGATGGCGAGCTTGTGCCGCATCTTCGCCACCCGCTCGCGCAGTGTCGACGTGGCCCGCACGGCCGCCGCGGCCGGGTTGTTGAGCTCGTGGGTGAGCCCGGCGGACAACGAGCCGAGCGCCAGCAGCCGTTCGCGCTGCCCGATCGCCGCCTGGGTGTTCTTCGAACCGAAGAACAGGCCCTCGAGCAGGTGCACGGCCATCGGGAACCACTCGCGCATGATGTCCGCGAACGTGTCGGCCGGCAGCACGAAGAACCGCGTCGGCTCGGTCACCCGCATCGTGTTGTTGTACGCCTGCCGCACCCGGTCCCCGAGGTACGCCTGCATCGCGCCCGCGTACACCCCGGCCTGCGAGGTCCGGGTCACCTCGACGTCGTCCCCGCCGACCTGCCGGGAGAGCACCACCGTGCCCTCGACCATCACGTAGAAGCAGGTGGCCGGATCACCCTCGGTGTAGACCGGGCCCGGCTGGAACAGCTCCACCCGGCCCGCCGCGCACAGCCGACCGAGCTGCTCCGGCTCCAGCTTCTCGAACAGGAACAGCGCGCCGATCTCCTTCGGGCTGCACGGCATCGGCTGCCCGCTCATGACTGCTCCAGATACCGGTGGACAAGCATCACTGCCATGGCTCCTTCTCCGACGGCGGACGCGACACGCTTGGCGGACTCGGCGCGTGCGTCGCCCGCCACGAACACGCCGGGAATGCTGGTCTCCAGGTGGTACGGCGGCCGGTCCAGCTCCCAGCCCGCCGGTGGCCGTCCGTCGACGGTCAGGTCGGGCCCGGCCAGGATGAACCCGCGTTCGTCCCGCAGCACCGTGTCGCCGAGCCAGTCGGTGAGCGGTGCCGCCCCGATGAAGACAAACATCCACTGGGCGTCGACCTGTTCCCGGTCCCCGCTCTGCACATGGCGCAGGGTGAGCTGCTCCAGGCGCTCGACGCCGTGCGCGGCGTCCACCACCGTGTGACTGCGCACGGCGATGTTCGGGGCCTCGTTGATCTGCTGGATCAGGTAGTACGACATCGAGGCCGACAGGTCGGCGCCGCGGACCAGGAGGGTCACCGACTTGGCGAACCGGGACAGGTACATCGCCGCCTGGCCCGCCGAGTTGGCGCCGCCGACGATGTACACGTCCTGGCCCTGGCAGGAGGTCGCCTCGGTGAGCGCGGAGCCGTAGTACACCCCGCAGCCGGTCAGGTCGAGACAGCCGGCGGCCTCCAGCTGCCGGTACTGCACACCGGTCGCCAGGATCACGCTGTGCGCCGCGACCGCCGAGCCGTCCGCGAACCGCACCACCCGTGCGGCCCCGTTGATCTCGAGTCCCGTGACCTCGCGGGCGGTCAGGATCTCCGCGCCGAACTTGGCGGCCTGCCGCCGGGCCCGGTCGGTGAGCTGGGCGCCCGACACGCCGTCCGGGAAACCCAGGTAGTTCTCGATCCGCGAGCTCTGCCCGGCCTGCCCGCCGGTCGCCGACCGCTCCACGAGCACGGTCCTGAGCCCCTCCGACGCCCCGTACACGGCCGAGCCGAGCCCGGCCGGGCCGCCGCCGATCACCACCAGGTCGTAGAAGTCCGCCGTCGGCGTCGTCGCGAGCCCCACGTGCGCGGCCAGCTCCGGGGCCTCCGGCTCCACCAGGGGCGTGCCGTCCGGTGTGATCACCAGCGGCAGCCGCGTCCCGTCGGCCTCGGCCGCGGCCAGCAGCCGCTGCCCCTCCGGCTCCTCCACCGAGTACCAGCGGTACGGAACCTGGTTGCGGGCCAGGAACTCGCGCACGTCCGAGGACCGCGCCGACCAGCGGTGCCCGACGACCTTGGTGGCCGGGACCGGCTTGTAGTCGCTGGCCCGCCAGGCGTCGAGCAGGTCGTCGAGGACCGGGTAGAGCTTCTCCTCCGGGGGGTCCCAGGGCTTGAGCAGATAGTGGTCCAGATCGACGACGTTGATCGCGTCGATCGCCGCGTTGGTGTCCGCGTACGCGGTCAGCAGCACCCGCCGCGCGCCCGGATACACGTCCAGGGCCTGTTCCAGGAACTCGATGCCGTTCATCTGCGGCATCCGGTAGTCGGCCAGGATCACCGCCACCAGGTCGCCGCGGAGTTTCAGTTCGCGCAGTGCCTCCAGCGCCGAGTCCCCCGACTCCGCGCGCACGATCCGGTACGACGCGCCGTAGCGGCGCCGCAGGTCCCGGGCGACGGCACGGGACACACCCGGGTCGTCGTCCACGGTCATGATGACGGTCCGTGCCGCGTCGGCAGCCTGTGCCATACGTCTCCCACCCCGAGCCGTTGGTTCCACGGGACGACGGGCCCTCCGCGAGGAGTGCGGCCACCGTACCGGTTCCCGCCCATCGTATGTTCGATCGCCCGCCTCCGCTCTTGTACGACGGTGCACGGCGGGCACCCGCCGGTGCGCAAGACTGATCATGCAGACGCGGAACCGACGAGGAGGCCGGTGCATGACACGCCCGATCACGGCAGGGGTGGACGGTACGGAGGAGAGCATCGCCGCTCTCGACTGGGCGGCCCGGGAAGCGGTGCGCCGGGGGCTGCCGCTGCGGGTCGTGCATGCCTGGCGGTACGAGGCGCACGAGGCGGTCGGCGTTGACCGGGAGACCCAGCGCGGGTGGGTGTCCGACGGAGTGACCGAGTCGGTGCGGACCGTCACCGGGCGGTATCCGGAGCTCGCGGTGAGCGTCGACGTGGTGGAGGGCGGCCCGGTCGAGGTGCTGGTGGACGCCGCGGCCGGCGCCGAGCTGCTGGCGCTGGGTTCGCGCGGGCACGGCCGGGTCGTCGGGTTCCTGCTGGGTTCCGTCGGCCAGCAGGTGATCGCCGAGGCCGCCCGGCCGGTGGTCCTGGTGCGCGCCGGGGACCGGCCCGCGGCGGAGGCGGCCGGGCGGGAGGTCGTCGTGGGCCAGCAGGGCGGGCCCGAGGACAGCGCGGCCGCGCTGGAGTTCGCGTTCGAGACGGCGGCGGCCCGGGGCGCGACGGTCCGGGTGGTGCGGGCCTGGACCCTGCCGCCGGTCTTCGCCTACAGCCCGGGCTCGCTGAAGCTGCTGGACGAGGCCGGCGGCATGGAGCCCTTCGAGAGGAAGGCGCTGTCCGAGGCGGTACGGCCGCTGCGCGAGCGTTTTCCGGGGGTGCCGGTCGCCGAGCACGTCGAGATGGGCAGCGCGGGCCAGGTGCTGCTGTCGGTGGCCGGTCACGCCCAGCTGATGGTCGTCGGGCGGCGCGCCCACCGCACGGCGGTCGGGGCGCGCATCGGGTCGGTCGCGCACGGGGTGCTGCACCACGCCGACTGCCCGGTGGCCGTGGTCCCGCACGACTGACCCACGGCCCGCCCGCTCGGCTCATTCCGGGGTGACCGGCTCCAGGGTCTCCCGCGCCTTGGGCAGCACGTTCTCGATGTAGTCGTCGACCGCCTTGTCCAGGCCTATGTCGTGCTGCGCCTGCTCGGACAGGTACCAGCGGTGTTCCAGCAGCTCGTGGTAGATCTCGGCCGGGTCCATGGAACCGCGCAGCTCCAGCGGTACGGCCCGCACGGTGGGGCGGAAGACGTCCCGCACCCACCGGTGGGCCAGCACCTCTGGTCGCGCGGCATGGGGGTCCCCCCTGCTCGAACGAAGTTGAGAGCTTGGGGGAGGGTCGCCCGGGGCGTAGTCGTCCTGGGTGGCCATCCAGCTCTCCAGGTCGTTGAGCAGCCGCCGGGCCTGGTTCTCCTCGGCGTCCAGGCCGGTCAGCCTGAGCAACTGGCGCTGGTGGTGGCCGGCGTCGACGACCTTCGGCACGAACGTGACCGAGTCGCCGTTGGAGGAGTGCTCGATCTGCATCTCGGCCACGTCGAAGCCGAGGTCGTTGAGCCGCCGGATCCGGCGCTCGATGTACTGGTACTTGCCGGCCGGGTACACCGAGGTCCGGGTCAGCTCCCCCCACAGCTCGCCGTAGCGGGTGCAGATCTCGAACCCGAACTCGATCGGGTCCAGGGACGGGTGCAGCGCCCCCGACGCCTCCAGGTCGAGCAGCTCACCGCTGATGTTCACCCGGGCCAGGTCGAGGTCGTACTCCCGCTGCCCGTTGCTCAGCTGCGGGTGCAGGTCGCCGGTCTCGGCGTCCACCAGGTACGCCGCGTACGCGCCCGCGTCGCGCCGGAACAGGGTGTTGGACAGCGAGCAGTCGCCCCACGCGAACCCGGCCAGGTGCAGGCGCACCAGCAGCACCGCCAGGGCGTCCATGAGGCGGTGCATGGTGGCCGGGCGCATGGTCGTCTCGAACATCGAGCGGTACGGCATCGAGCCGCCCAGGTGCCGGGTGACCAGCACCGACTCCAGGGGTTCGCCGGCCGGGTCGAGGCGGCCGGTGATCACTGCAAGGGGGTCGACCGCGGGGATGCCGAGCCGGTCGAGGTCGCGCAGCAGTTCGTACTCGCGCAGCGCCGGGCGCTCCGCGAGCTCCTTCACCGCGATGACCTCGCTGCCGGCCCGGGCGTAGCGCACCACGTGCCGTGAGATGCCCCGGGGGAGCGGCACGAGGTACTCCTCGGGCCACTCCTCCAGCGGGACGTCCCAGGGGAGTTCGAGCAGGAGCGCGGGATGCTCCGGGTTGGTGGCGCTGATCTGCAAGGCCATGGGACGAACCTTAAGGCCGGAGGGTTACGAGGCCAGCTCCCGGGCCCGCTCGGCGGCCGCCCGTACCGAGCCCCGGTGCAGCGGGCCGTGGCCCGGCAGCAGGGCGTCGCCGTCGAGCGCGCCGATCAGTTCCAGCGAGGCGAGGGCCCGGTCCCGCTGGTGATGGAACATGTCGGGCAGCAGCTGCGGCCCCTGGATCCGTGAGGTGCGGTGGCCGCTGACCAGGGCGTCCCCGGAGATCACCAGACCGGCGTCGGGCAGGTGGTAGACGGTGTGCCCGTCGGTGTGGCCGGGGGTGTGCACCGGGACCGGTCGGCCCGGCAGGTCGAGGGGGCCGTCGGCGACCGGGAACGCCTCGGGCGCCTTGACCGGGTGCTGCTCGGTGCCGCCGACGCGCAGCACGTGCACCAGCCACGGCACCACACCCGGCCGCCAGGCGTTCTTCAGCACCTCGCCCACGGCCACCTGCTGGAGGAAGTCCCGGCGGGCGTGCGGTACTTCGGCCTCGTGCAGATAGACCGGCGTACCGTGGGCGTCGCGCAGGTACTCGGCCGAGCCGAGGTGGTCGTTGTGCGCGTGCGTGATCAGGACGGCCGCCACCGCCGCCGGTGAACTGCCCACCTCCGCGAGGGAGTCGAGCAGTCCCTGCCGGTCGCCGGGGTAGCCGGTGTCGACCAGCGTGACGGCGTCACCGTCCTTGAGGATCACCCAGTTGGTGTGCTGTCCGTGCACCAGATAGGCGCCCTTGCCGACTTCGTGTACCGCTGCCCGCATGATCACTCCGGCTCGCCCGTTCGTGCAGATCGAAACGGAGGACAGCCAACCACATGGCGTGGGTCACCGGTTGACGAGGACCCTGGTCAGCGCACGCCGGGTGGCCGGAACTGGACGCTGATCCGCGGCCCGGTGGCCCGGGCCGTCTTGGGTATGCAGTGCTCCCAGGTCCGCTGGCAGGAGCCGCCCATCACGATCAGGTCGCCGTGGCCCAGCGGGCGCCGGACCGAGGGGCCGCCGTGCAGCGGGCGCAGCAGCAGGTCGCGGGGGGCGCCCACGGAGAGGATGGCGACCATGGTGTCCTCGCGCGCACCCCGGCCGATCCGGTCGCCGTGCCAGGCGACGCTGTCCCGGCCGTCGCGGTAGTAGCAGAGCCCGGCGGTGGCGAACGGCTCGCCCAGCTCCTCGGCGTAGTGCCGGGTGAGCGCCCCGCGGGCCTCGGTGAGGACGGGGTGGGGGAGCGGGTCGGTGGCGCCGTAGAAGGCGAGCAGGCGCGGTACGTCCACGACGTTGTCGTACATCGTGCGGCGCTCGGCATGCCACGGGACGTCCGTCGCCAACTGTTCGAACAGCGCGTCGGCGCCGCTCAGCCAGCCGGGCAGCACGTCGATCCAGGCGCCGGAGCCCAGTGCGGTCCGGCCGATGCCGTCGAGGCTGCCGAGCCGCAGCTCGTCGGTCTGGTCGAACAGGGAGCCCTGGAGGTGCGTGGCCATGAGTTCAGCGTACTCTGTAATCGAAAATATGTTCCCTTCAGATTCTCCGCGTGTGCCGTCGTAGGTCTTTCGATACGTTGGTGTATCCGATACATTCGCGTATCGAACGGAGGCCGGTACATGGCAGCGAGCGGCGGTGCGCCCCAGCGCGTGACCCGGCGGCGGGTGCAGACCCGCGCCCGGCTGCTCGACGCCGCGTTCACCGTGTTCGCCGCCAAGGGCTTCGGGCGGGTCTCCATCGAGGAGGTCTGCGAGGCCGCCGGGTTCAGCCGCGGCGCCTTCTACTCCAACTTCGCCACCCTCGACGAGCTGTTCTTCGCCCTCTACCGGGAGCGCGCCGACCTCATAGCCCGGCAGGTCGCCGACGCGCTCGCCGGCGACGGACCCGACCTGGACGTACCGGCCTCGGTGGACCGGGTCACCGACGTGCTGCTCCTCGACGTGGACTGGCTGCTGGTGAAGACCGACTTCCTGGTGCACGCCGCCCGGGACCCGGCCGTCGCCGACATCCTCCTCGACCACCGCACCCGGCTCCGCCAGGCCATCGCCGACCGGCTCTTCCGGGCCCGCGGCCACACCCCGGTCCCCGCCGTGCTCGGCGATGCCGACGGCGCCGCGCACGCCGTGGTCGCCGCGTACGACGGGGTCACCGTCCAGCTGCTGCTCGACAAGGACGTGGACCGGGCCCGTACCTGGCTCAAGCAACTGCTCACCGCGCTGCTGACCGAAGGCAGCACCCACCCCGCACGAACGAACGGCACCACACACCCCGTATGAGAAGGGCAGAAGTCGCCATGGACGCGGACGTCATCGTCGTCGGAGCCGGCCTCGCCGGCCTGGTCGCGGCGCACGAACTCACCAGCAGGGGCAGGCGCGTCGCCCTGGTCGACCAGGAGAACTCCGCCAACCTCGGCGGCCAGGCGTTCTGGTCCTTCGGCGGGCTCTTCCTCGTCGACTCGCCCGAGCAGCGCCGCCTCGGCATCAAGGACTCCTTCGACCTGGCCTGGAACGACTGGCAGGGCAGCGCCCAGTTCGACCGGAAGGACGACGAGGACTCCTGGGCGGTGCGCTGGGCGCGTGCGTACGTCGAGTTCGCGGCGTACGACAAGCGGCCCTGGCTGCAGAGCCACGGCATCAGCCTGCTGCCGACCGTCGGCTGGGCCGAGCGCGGCGACCTGCGCGCCCACGGCCACGGCAACTCCGTCCCACGCTTCCACGTCGCCTGGGGTACCGGCACCGGTGTGGTCGAGCCCTTCGCCCGCTACGCCAAGCAGGCCGCCCGCGACGGGCTGCTCACCTTCCATCACCGTCACCAGGTCGACGAACTCGTCGTCCAGGACGGCGAGGTGCGCGGGGTGCGTGGCACGGTCCTCGCCCCCGACGACTCGCCGCGCGGCGTCGCCTCCAACCGCGACCGCCTCGGCGACTTCGAACTCACCGCCCAGGCCGTCGTCGTCACCACCGGCGGCATCGGCGCCAACCACGACATCGTCCGCCGCTACTGGCCCGAACGCCTCGGCACGCCCCCCGCCGAGATGGTCACCGGCGTCCCCGCCTACGTGGACGGCCGCATGCTCGACATCAGCGCCGACGCCGGCGTCCGCCTGGTCAACCGCGACCGCATGTGGCACTACACCGAGGGCCTCCAGAACTGGAACCCCGTCTGGCCCGGCCACGGCATCCGCATCCTGCCCGGCCCCTCCTCCATCTGGCTCGACGCCCTCGGCCGCCGCCTGCCCGACCCCTGCCTGCCGGGCTACGACACCCTCAACACCCTCAAGTACCTGCGCACCACCGAGGACATCGCCGACTACGACCACTCCTGGTTCGTCCTCACCCGGAAGATCGTCGAGAAGGAGTTCGCGCTCTCCGGCTCCGAGCAGAACCCCGACATCACCGCCAAGGACCGCAAGGCCGTGCTCCGTGACCGGCTGCTCGGCAAGGGCGCGCCCGGCCCGGTGCAGGCCTTCCTCGACCACGGCGCGGACTTCGTCACCGCGAACTCCCTGGATCAGCTGGTGAAGAAGATGAACGGCCTCACCGACAAGGCACTGCTCGACGCCGCCGAGGTGCGCCGCCAGATCGTCGCCCGCGACCTGCAGATCAACAACTCCTACAGCAAGGACTCCCAGGTCCAGGGCATCCACAACGCCCGCCGCTACATCGGCGACCGGCTGGGCAGGGTCGCCACCCCGCACCGCATCCTGGACCCGGCCGCCGGACCGCTGATCGGCGTCAAGCTGCACGTCCTCACCCGCAAGACCCTCGGCGGCATCCAGACCGACCTGGACTCCCGCGCCCTCGGCGCCGACGGGCAGCCGATCGGCGGGCTGTACGCGGCCGGCGAGGTGGCCGGGTTCGGCGGCGGTGGCGTGCACGGCTACAACGCGCTGGAGGGCACGTTCCTCGGCGGCTGCCTGTTCTCGGGCCGGGCGGCGGGACGCGCGGCGGCGGAGCAGACCGCCTAGGCGGTGAGGAGCCGCGCCAGCACCGTGGCGTGGCTCCCGTCCGGGGTCTTGGACGCGGTGAGCAGGGTCACCTGGCCCTTTCGAGTCGACTCCCGCAGACCGTCGAGGAGTTCGGCGGCCTCGGGAGTGGCCAGCTCGGCCTCGTAACGACGGGTGAACTCCTCGTACGACCCGCCGTCGTGGAACCAGCGGCGCAGCTCGTTCGACGGCGTCAGCCCCTTCGGCCACTCGTCCACCTGCGCGTTCTCCTTGGACAGCCCGCGCGGCCACAGCCGGTCCACCAGGACGCGCACCCCGTCCTCCGGCTCGGGCGACTCATAGATCCTGCGGACGCGCACGCTCACGATCGATGCACCTCTCGGCTCGCCGACGGTGCCGCGAGCGTATGCGGGGACTCGCGCCACGGGCTGCCGACGCGGCACAGCTTGACCAGAATGAGGGGGAAACGCGGACACCCGCGCGCCTAGTCTGTAGGGCTATTGATCACCGGCCACCCCCCAAGGAGTTCCTGTGCAGGGCGCACGCAGACGTACCGCAGTCCTTCGCCGCGAGGCCGTCCTCGCCACCGTCCCGGTCGCCGTGGCGGCCCTGCTCGCCGGCGCCGGAACGGCCTCGGCGGGCACCATGGGCGGCGCGGGCGCGGGCGACCCCTACTTCCCGCTCAGCGGCAACGGCGGCTACCACGTCAGCCACTACGACCTGACCCTCCGCTACGACACCTCGTCCCGGCACCTCGACGGCAAGGCGGTCCTCACCGCCCGCGCCACCCAGAAGCTCACCCGCTTCGACCTCGACCTCAGCGGTCTGAAGGTCACCCGGGTGACGGTCGACGGCCGGACCGCGCGTTTCAGCCGCAGCGGACAGGAACTCGTCGTCACGCCGTCGCGGGCGCTGGCGAAGGGCCAGGACTTCCGGGTCACCGTGGCGTACAACGGCACCCCCAAGCAGGTCACCGACCCCGACGGCTCGGCCGACGGCTGGATCCGCACCGACGACGGCGCGTTCGTGGCCGGGGAGCCGCAGGGTGCGATGACCTGGTTCCCGGGGAACAGCCACCCCAAGGACAAGTCGTCGTACGACTTCACGATCACCGTCCCCAAGGGCCGCACCGCCGTCGCCAACGGCGTCCTCCTCGGGCAGCACACGTCCGACGGCCGCACGACCTTCCGGTGGCGGCAGACCGAGCCGATGGCCGCATACCTCGCCACCGCCACGGTCGGCAAGTTCAAGGTGCAGCAGTACACCACCCGGGACGGGATCAAGGTGTACAACGCGGTCGACCCGCGTGAGGCGAGCGGGTCGGCGGCGGTGCTGAAGAAGCTGCCGTCGGTGCTGGAGTGGGAGAGCAAGCTGTTCGGGCCGTACCCGTTCCGGTCCGCCGGGTCGATCGTCGACCACGCGCCGAGCGTCGGGTACGCGCTGGAGACGCAGGGCCGGCCGATCTACGACTCGGCGCCGGACCTGAGCACGCTCGTGCACGAGAACGCCCACCAGTGGTTCGGTGACTCCGTCTCCCTCACCGCCTGGAAGGACATCTGGTTGAACGAGGGCTTCGCCACGTATGCCGAGTGGCTGTACAGCGAGCAGCACGGGGGCGACAGCGCGCAGAAGACCTTCGACGCGCTGTACGCCAAACCGGCGAGCAACGAGTTGTGGGCGTACCCGCCGGGGGATCCGGGGAGCGGAGCGAACATCTTCGGCACGCCGGTGTACGCGCGGGGTGCGATGGCCCTGCACGAGCTGCGGAAGGCGGTCGGGGACGCGGTGTTCTTCCGGATCCTGCGGGACTGGGCTTCGCAGCACCGGTACGGGCACGGGACCACCGCGGAGTTCGTGAAGCTCGCGGAGAAGGAGTCGGGGCAGGATCTCGGTTCGTTGTTCCAGACGTGGTTGTACAAGGAGGGCAAGCCGTAGCGGTTCGGGGTGCCGGCCGGTGGGGGTTGCTCGCGCCCACGCGGCGGCAGCCGCAAATCGACACAGCCCCGCGCCCCTGACGGGGCGCGTTGCCGCTAACGGGCGTCAAAAGCTGACGAGTTTCTTACAAGCGTCGGTCAGGGTCTGTCTCATGATCCATCGCAGAGCCGCCGTCGCCCTTCTCTCCGCCTCCCCCCTCCTGCTCTCCGGGTGCGGGGGTGGCGCCGAGGCTGCGCCGAGTCGGTCGGAGGACGACCGGCCGGTGCGGGTGACGGCTTCCCCCGCACCCGAGAGCAGCAGCCCGCAGCCGAGCGGGATACCCGGGCTCGGGCCCAGGACGACGGCCGCGATACCCGAGCGGACGGAGCAGGTGGTCGTGGCCACCGGGCGGGGCAAGGACTCGCCGCTCTCGACCGTCGTGCTCTACTCGCGCGACGACGACATCTGGGAGCCCGGCGCCCGTTGGCCCGCGCACAACGGCAAGGACGGCTGGAGTGAGCGTCACATGGCCGGGGACCTGCGCTCGCCCGTCGGGATGTACGGGCTGACCGACGCCGGGGGCCTGCTCGCCGACCCGGGGAGCAGGCTGCCGTACCACCAGTCCTATGGATTCGTGTCGCCCGGCACCGGGTTCGAGGGGGAGCCGCTGGAAGGTTCCTTCGACTATGTCGTCGCCATCAACTACAACCGTGAGCCGGGCACGTCACCGCTCGACTGGACCCGGCCGCTGGGCGCGAAGCGCGGCGGTGGCGTGTGGCTGCACGTCGACCACGGCGGTCCGACGCACGCCTGTGTGAGCGTCGCCAAGGCGCATATGAAGGAGCTGCTGCGCACCCTCGATCCGGACCGGCATCCGGTCGTCGTCATGGGGTACGCCGACTGGCTCGCCCAGTAGGCCGCCGGAACTCCCCTTAGGATCCGAACCTGTGTGCGCACATGTGCTGGTCGCCGAGGACGACGAGATGCAGGCCGAGCTGATCCGGAGATCGCTGCTCGCCGAGGGGCACAGCGCGACCGTGGTCCATGACGGGGCCGCGGCGCTCGACGCGGCCCGGCGGCTCGGGCCCGACCTGGTCGTCCTCGACCTGATGCTCCCGGTGATCGACGGCTTCGGTGTCTGCCGGGTGCTGCGCGGCGGCGACCCGGAGATCCCGGTGCTGATGCTCACGGCCCGGTCCGACGAGGACGACGTGCTGCTCGGCCTGGAGCTGGGTGCCGACGACTACATGACCAAGCCGTACAGCCCGCGCGAGCTGATGGCGCGGATCCGGACGATCCTGCGGCGCAGCGGGCGGGCCGCCGCCGTCCGGGAGGAGGAACCCGCCGTGACCGCCGCCGGGATCAGCGTCGATCCCGTGCGGCACCAGGTGCGCTGCGACGGGCAGCCGGTGGAGGTGACCCCGGCCGAGTTCCAGATCCTGCTCGCCATGGCCGGGGAACCGGACCGGGTGTTCAGCCGGCGGCAGCTGCTCCAGTGCACCCGCGGCTTCGACCGGTCCTCCACCGAACGGGCCGTCGACGTCCATGTGATGAACCTGCGCCGGAAGATCGAGGCCGATCCCCGCCGGCCGGTGCGGCTGGTGACCGTGTTCGGCGTCGGCTACAAGCTGAGCGGGGGGCGGCCGTGAAGCCCCGGATACCGTGGCGCAAACGGCTGCTGGTCCGGCTGCTGTTCACCTCGGTGCTGATCGCCCTCTGCTCCGTGGCCGCCACCGCCTGGCTCGCCGTGACGACCACCACCAGCGCGCTGGAGGAGGAGCAGGGGCAGGACCTCGCCGCCGACAACAAGATCCTCGCCGAGCTCAGCGGGTACGCGGCGGACCACCCCGACTGGACCGGGGTCCAGCACACCGTGCGGACACTGGCCAGGAAGACCGGCCGCAGGATCGCGCTGACCACCGCCGACCGCACGCCGATCGCCGACTCGGCGCTGCACGACACCCCGCTGCCCCCTCGGCCCGCGGCCGCCGTGGACCCGCTGCACACCGACACGTACACCGAGTTCGGCGCCCAGCTCAGCGGCATCGACCCGCGTGCGGTGGGCCCGTTCCGGCTCACCGCGGCCGAACGCAAGGAGATGGACCTGGTCGCGGAGAAGCAGAAGTCCTGCTTCGGCCGGTTCAGCACCGGCACCAGCGTCCAGCACACTCCGAGCGGGCGGCCCTATGTCGTCGTCGAGGACGGCACGGACACCTCCTACTACTACAAGTACGGCTGCGGTGACCTCGTGATGACCGGCGCCACCGGCCGCAACTCGGCGCTCGACTTCCCGACCCCCACCGAGACGAAGGCCCTCACCGCGCTGACCGGCCTGGCCCGCCCCTGCCTCCAGGCCAAGGACATGGACCTGGGCGGCAAGCTGTCCCTCACCTACGACACCACCGGGCGCAACCCGGTCTCCGGCGGCTTCCTCATCACCAAGAAGGACGTCAGACGATCGATGGACCAGATCGCGAAGAACTGTGTCCTCAACGCCCGGCGCACCCAGCTGGAACCGTATGTCGCCCCGGCCGCGGAACTGTTCCTCGGCATCGGCGACCAGACCGCGCCCCGCTTCGACATGTCCCCGGCCAACAAGGCCAAGATCGTCGGCGCGGCCGGCCTCGTCCTCGCCGTCACGGTCGCCGTCACCGCCGTCGTCGCCATGCGCCTGGTACGGCCGCTGCGCGCGCTCACGGCCGCCGCGCAGCAGCCGCCCGAACTGCACGTCCGGGCGCCGGTGCGCACCCGGGACGAGACCGGGCTGCTGGCCGAGGCGTTCAACGACCTCACCGAGCGCCGGGAACGGCTGGAGGAGCAGCGCAAGGCGATGGTCAGCGACATCGCCCACGAACTGCGCAGCCCCCTCACCAACATCCGCGGCTGGCTGGAGGTCACCCGGGACGGCCTCGTCGACCCCGACCCGGCCCTGCTGGGCTCCCTGCACGAGGAGGCCCTGGTCCTCCAGCGGATCATCGACGACCTCCAGGACCTGGCCGCCGCCGACGCCGGCACCCTGCGCGTGCACCGCGAACCGGTGCGTGCCGCCGACCTGATCGACCAGGCCGCCGCCGCCCACCGGGTCGCCGCCGACGCGGCCGGGGTCACCCTGCTGACCGACACCGACGGCACCGCCTGGCTCGACGCCGACCCGGTACGGATGCGGCAGGCCCTCGGCAACCTGGTCTCCAACGCGATCCGGCACACCCCCGCCGACGGCACGGTGACCCTGTCCGCCCGCCATGACGGCGACGACGTCGTCCTCACCGTCACCGACACCGGCCCGGGCATCTCCGCCGACGACCTGCCGCACGTCTTCGAGCGGTTCTGGCGCGCGGAGAAGTCCCGCAGCCGCCGTACCGGAGGCAGCGGCCTCGGTCTGCCGATCGTGCGCCATCTGCTCGCCGCCCACGACGGCACCGCCGAGGTGCGCAGCGAACCGGGCAAGGGCGCCGAGTTCACCCTGCGGCTGCCGGCCGCACCGGCCCCGGCCGACGTCAGCTGAACCGGCGCGCCGCCCGCTGCCGGCGCCGGGCCAGCAGCCGGCGCTCCGCCTCGGTCGTACCACCCCAGACGCCGATCGCCTGCCCGCTCTCCATCGCCCAGCGCAGACAGGGCTCCTGCACCGGGCAGCGCTCGCAGACCGCCTTCGCCCGCCGCGTCTGATGCAGCGACGGGCCGGTGGTGCCGATCGGGAAGAAGAGGTCGGGATCCTCGTTGCGGCACTCGGCGCGGTCTCGCCAGTCGTCCATCGAAGTCACCTGCGATCCAAGTCGACTCTGCCGTTGCGGGTGCGCGTTGCTCGGGTCCGGGTCACCGCAGCGGGCGGGGCCGAAACGGCCAAGTCCCCTGGAATTCGCGGGCGGTCACTGCTCGCGCAGACCCCAGGGGGAGCCGTATTCGGTCAGCAGGTCGAGGAACGGGCGGGCCGGGAACGCCTCCGGGCCGAGGACGCCCGAGCCCGACCACGCGCCGGTGGCCAGGAGTTCGAGGGCGACGACCGGGTTGAGGGCCGTCTGCCACACCACGGCCTGACAACCGTACTCCGCCATGGACCACTCGTTGTCGACAACGTGGTAGAGATACACCTCCCGCGGCTTCCCGTCCTTCACCCCGCGCACCCAGGTGCCCGCGCAGGTCTTGCCGCGCATGCGCTCGCCCAGCGTCGCCGGGTCGGGCAGCGAGGCGGCGACCACGTCCCGGGGCGAGACCGCGACTGGGCCGTCGGCGCCGGGCACGGTCACCGGGGTGGTGCGGTCCAGGCCCAGCAGGTGCAGCGTCTTCAGCGTCTCGATGAACTCGGTCCCGAGCCCGTACTTGAAGGTGACCCGCCGTGCGTCCACCCAGCGCGGTACCAGCAGCACCTCCTCGTGCTCGACGTTGACGCACTCGACCGCCCCGATCCCGTCCGGGAAGTCGAACACCTCGGGCTCGCTGAACGGTGCGGTGGTGAACCAGCCGCGCCCCTTCTCGTACACGACGGGCGGGTTGAGGCACTCCTCGATGGTGGTCCAGATGCTGAAGGAGGGCGCGAAGCCGTAGCCGTCCACGGTCAGGTTCGCGCCGTCGCGGATGCCGATCTCCTCGATCTCGTCGAAGAGCTCGTCGGCCGCGTACCGGGCGAACACGTCCGACAGCCCGGGCTCCACCCCCATGCCGACCAGCGCCAGCGCACCGGCCTTCTCCCACTCCCCGGCAAGCGCGAACTGCTCGTCACCGAGCTTCACCCCGCACTCCTCGTACGGCCGCTCGGGATGCGGCCGGGACAGCGACATCGCCATGTCGAGGTAGCCCGCACCGGCCGTCCGGGCGGCCCGGAACAGGGGCATGACGAAGCGCGGGTCGGTGGCGTTGAGCAGCACGTCGCAGCCGTGCCGGGCCAGCAGCTCGGCCACGGCCGCCTCGTCACCGGCGTCGACGCGCTCGGCGCGGAACCGGTCGTCGCCGACGCCCGCCACCGCTGCCTCGGCGCGCGCCGGGTCGTAGTCGGCGACCACCATCAGGTCGAAGAACGGCCGGCGGGCGGCGATCCGGGTGACGGCGGTGCCCACACCACCGGCTCCCACGAGCAGTACACGCATGCGGGGATCTCCTTCTGGGACAGAGAGCGAGGTCGAGTACGGGGGCGCCCTGGCCGGAATGAAACGCCGGGCCGTCACGTAAGGTCAATGGCGTTGGCATAAGAACGGCAGGGAGTGTGCGATGCCCAAACCGGTCGTACCGGAGGAGAAGCGCCGTCGGCGCCGCCCCACCCGCAGCGGCACGGTGCTCTCCGAGCGGCTGATCGTGGAGACCGCGCTGCGCCTGCTGCGCGAGCACGGCAGCGCGGGCCTGACCGCCCGCCGCCTGGGTCTCGCCCTCGACTGCGACCCCAGCACCCTGTACCGCTACTTCCGGGGGATGGACGACCTGACCCTGGCGATCGGCGACGCGCTCATCGGCGAGGCGCTGGCCGGCTGGACGCCGACGGGGGAGTGGCGGACGGACCTGCGCGCGATAGGTCTGCGCATCCACGCGCAGTACGTCGCGCACCCGCAGGCGGCCCTGCTGACGACGAACCGGGTGACGGGCCGGGCCCATGAACTCGCCGCCGACGAGGCGGTCCTGGACGTCCTCCGCACGGCGGGCTTCTCGCTCCCCGAGACCGTACGCGTCTACCACGCCTTCATCGACCAGACCCTGGCCTTCGCGGCCCTGGACGCGGCCTCCCTGACCCTCCCGAAGGACTCCCAGCGAGCCGACGAGGACAAGTGGCACTCGACCTACGCCCGCCTCCCGCCCACGACGCACCCCCGCATCGCGGAGGCGTCGCGACTACTGGCCAAGCGCATGGTGACAAGCGCTTACCCGACGGCCCTGGACATGCTCCTGGACAGTGCAGAACGCTGCTTGTAAACGCCCCGGCCTGGAGCGCCCCGTCAGGGGCGCGGGGAACTGCGCGAGCAACCCCCACCCACCCGCACCCGCCCGACCACCGGTCGCACCCTCACGGCTGGCGCAACGCACTCCCAGCCGCACGTGTTACCGCCTCCGCCACCGCCCCCAATGCCGGCGAATCCAATTTCCACTGCTGCCAGTACAACGGCACGTCCACCCACGAATCCCCACCGAGCCGCACCAACTCGGCCCTCCGCAATCGCGGTTCCGCCTGAGCCTCCGGCACCATCCCCCACCCCATCCCCGCCGTCACCGCGTCCACGAACCCCTCGGACGTCGGCACGTAATGCCGCTGCACACTCGCGCCCGCACCCCCCAGCCGTCGTACGAACCCGTCCTGGAAGTCGTCCACCCGGTCGAACACGATCACCGGCGCAGCGGCGAGCGCATCCGGCAGCGCGCCCGTCAGGTGCGCCGACGCGAACTCCGGCGCCGCCACCGGCAGGTACCGCATCCGCCCCAGCGCCCGCACCGAACACCCCGGCACCGCGTCCGGCGACGAGGTCACCGCCGCCATCACCAGCCCCTCCCGCAGCAGCGCGGCCGTGTGGTCCTCGTCCTCCCGCCGCAGTTCGACACAGACGTCCGGCAGACCGGTCAGCGCCGCCAGGAACCACGTCGCGAGCGAGTCCGCGTTGACCGCCACCGACACCCGGGTCGGTTCCCCGGCGCCGCTCATGCCGAGCTCGCCGCGCGCGTCCCGCTCCAGCCGCGCCAGCTGCCGGGCGAACCGGACCAGCACCTCGCCCGACTCCGTGGGCCGTACCGGCTTGGTGCGCCGGAGCAGCACCCGGCCCGTGCGCTCCTCCAGAGCCTTCACCCGCTGACTGACCGCCGACGGCGTCACATGCAGCGCCGCGGCCGCCGCGTCGAACGTGCCCTCGTCCACCACCGTCAGCAGGGTCCGCACCTGGTCGAGGGGAAGCTCCAGCTCCATCACCCCACTCCTTCCTCCGGTCCCCTTTCTTCAGCAGTGCTAAGGGTACGTAAAAATCTTTAGCTGTACCCACAGTGATCGCTTCCGTAGCGTCGAGGGCATGTCCAGCTCTCTCGCCGCCGCTGCCGCAGGCTTCGGCAGCGGCCTCTCGCTCATCGTCGCCATCGGCGCCCAGAACGCCTTCGTGCTGCGCCAGGGCATCCGCCGTGACGCGGTCCTCGTGGTCGTCGGCATCTGCGCGCTCTCCGACGCCGCCCTCATCTCGCTCGGCGTCGGCGGGGTGGGCGCGATCGTCGTGGCCTGGCCGGGGGCGGTACGGGCGGTCGGGCTGATCGGCGGTGCCTTCCTGCTCTGCTACGGCGCCCTGGCCGCCCGCAGGGTCCTGCGGCCCGGCGACGGCGGCCTGCGCACCGAGGGCGAGGCGGCGGGGTCCCGGCGCCGGGCGGTGCTCACGTGTCTGGCCATGACCTGGCTGAACCCGCATGTCTACCTGGACACCGTGTTCCTGCTCGGCACCCTGGCCGCCGACCGGGGCGACCTGCGCTGGACCTTCGGCCTCGGTGCCGCGCTGGCCAGCCTGTGCTGGTTCACCGCCCTCGGCTTCGGCGCCCGGCTGCTCGGCCGGTACCTCGCAGGGCCGGGCGCCTGGCGGGTGCTGGACGGGCTGGTGGCGCTGACCATGATCGGGCTCGGGGTGATGCTGGTGGCGGGATCTTGAGGCGTGCCTGGACCCCGGAGCGGCCGCATCCTGAGACAACCGGTTCGGCAGCGACAGAAGTTGCTGGGATAGTGATCCTGCAATCGAAAGATGTAGCGGGCATCGAGAAGACCAGGACACCAGGAACTCCGTGGACACCAGCGAGAGCGGCACCCAGTCCGACACCCAGACCCCCGACGACGCCACG
Organism: Streptomyces sp. NPDC058457; assembly: GCF_042720695.1. NCBI lineage: Bacteria > Bacillati > Actinomycetota > Actinomycetes > Kitasatosporales > Streptomycetaceae > Streptomyces > Streptomyces sp. NPDC058457. Next base: position 78,277 of record NZ_JBHXLU010000041.1, read on the forward strand.
GCCGCCCCACCCCGGAGCGGCTGGCGGCGCTGGGCGATGGACACCCGCCCGCTGCGCATCCCGGCCTACCGCCGGCTGTGGACGTCGACCATCGTCACCTCGGTCGGCAGCCAGCTGACCGCCGTCGCCGTGCCCAAGCAGATCTTCGACATCACCGGGTCGTCCGCCTGGGTCGGCGCGGCCAGCCTCGCCGGGCTGCTGCCGCTGATCGTGTTCGCGCTGTGGGGCGGCGCGGTGGCCGACACCATGGACCGCCGCAAGCTGCTGCTGATCACCAACATCGGCATCGGCGTGACCTCGCTGCTGTTCTTCGTCCAGGCGGTCACCGGGATGGAGTCCGTGGCCGCGCTGATGGTGCTGCTCGCGATGCAGCAGGCGTTCTGGGGGCTGAACGCGCCCGCCCGTACCGCCTCCATAGCCCGGCTGGTCCCCGAGGCGCAGCTGCCCGCCGCCAACGCGCTCGGCTCGACGGTCATGCAGACCGGGCAGGTGGTCGGTCCGCTGCTCGCCGGTGCCCTGATCCCCGTCATCGGGCTGCCCGCGCTGTACCTGATCGACGCACTGGCGCTGTGCGTGACGGTGTGGGCGGTCTACCGGCTGCCCGCGCTGCCGCCGCTGGCCGCCGCGACGGCGCGGCGCGCCGGGGTCCGCGAGATCGCGGAGGGCTTCCGGTACATCTCCATGCACAAGGTGCTGCTGCTCTCGTTCCTCGCGGACATCATCGCGATGGTCTTCGGCATGCCCCGCGCCCTGTTCCCACAGCTCGCCGCCCAGACGTACGCCCCCTACGGCGAGGGGCTCGCGCTCGGCCTGCTGTTCGCGGCGATCCCCGTCGGCGCGGTCCTCGGCGGGCTCCTCTCCGGCACCTTCTCGCGGGCCCGCCGGCACGGCTGGATGGTGATCGGCGCGGTCGTCGGCTGGGGCGCGGCCGTCGCCGGGTTCGGGCTCAGCCGCAACCTCTGGGTCGCCGTGGCCTTCCTGGCCGCCGCCGGGGTCGCCGACATGGTCTCGATGGTCTTCCGCGGCGCGATCCTGCTCTCCGCCGCGACCGACGAGATGCGCGGCCGGATGCAGGGCGTGTTCACCGTGGTGGTCGCGGGCGGTCCGCGCCTGGCCGACGTGCTGCACGGCACCGCGGGCTCGGTCTTCGGGCCGCGCGCGGCGGTCGCCGGCGGCGGGCTGCTGGTGGTGGCGGTGATGCTGGCCCTGGCCGCCGCCGTCCCGGCCCTGCGCCGCTACCGCGTCTGACCCGCTACGCCGGCCGTCGCCCGACATACGCGTCGAGGAGCTTGCCCCGGGTGACCTCCAGCCGGCTGGCGAGGATCTCGGCGACGGTCCGTACCAGCGAGAGACCGAGCAGCGGATCCTCCACGCACAGCGCGAGCACGGCCGAGGCGTCGTACTCGTAGGCCCGTACCTGGCTGAAGGCCACCGCCCCGAAGTCCCAGGTGTACGGCGGGAACAGCCAGGACCAGCCGAGCAGGTCGCCGGCGCCCAGACTGGCGACGGTCACCCGTTTGCGGGAGGTCACCTCCTGGTCGAGGTTGACCGCTCCCGAGCGGATCACCCAGAAGCGGTCCGCGGTGCCGCCGGCCTCGAAGATCCTGCTGTCCTCGGGGAAGGACACCTCGTGAGCCAGTTCCATGAGGCGCTCGCGCTGGGCCTGGGGCAGGGCGGTCAGCAGTTTGATGGCTTTGGTCATGGCACGGGGCTCCTCGCCGGCGAGGGTACGGGGTGCTTTCCCTACGCCCATTTCAGCCGCTGCCGCCCAGCCGGGCACCTCGAAGAGGGTGGGAATCGCCGTCGGGAGACGGTCCGGGCATGAAAAAGCCCTGGCTGGACGGGGGAGGCCAGCCAGGGCCGTCAGAGGTGGCGGGGGAGGACCCGAAGTCAACTCCTCGACCACTTATGGGTGAACGGTAAACCATCCAGCGCCATTTCGTGTAGCTGGGAACAGGCTACGTGACCCGTTTCACTTTGGGGAGCCCCTTGCGCCACCCGAACGGGTTTGGACTCGTCCCGACCGGTGAGGCGGAAAGGAGAGACCCGTACGGAAGGGACTCAGCCGACCGGCAACCGGCCCACCACCCAGGGGGCGAAAGGATGCACGAGAAATACCGGACCGAGTCCTCAGCCGCACCACCCGAGTTCCGCCGGCCCGCACTGCGGCCTGCCGACGCCCGCAGAGCGGTACGCGGCGCGGTCGCCCGACAGGAGCTGCCGTGCACCGCCGGAGCCCTCGACGACGCCCTGCTGGTCACCTCGGAACTGACCACCAACGCGATCCTGCACGGCGGCGGGATCACCGGCTTCGACGTGGACGTCGAGGGCTGCGCGGTACGGGTGTCGGTCAGCGACCGCAGCGACGAGATACCGGTGGCCGAACGAGCCGCGGACGAAAGCGACCGCTGGCGGCCCGGCGGCCGGGGCTGGCCCATCGTGTGCCGGCTGGCCCGTGACGTGGAGGTCGCCGGACTGCCCTGCGGCGGCAAGCGGATCACCGCGGTCGTGCCCCTGGCCTGAGCCGGTGTGCAGATTTCAGGGATGCCGCTGTTTGCGCCCGGATCGAAGGGGCAGTCGGACTGTCGTGCTTCGGACCGGAGGCGCGCGCCGGCGGAAGCAGTCGTACGACGGCCCCCGTGGCCGCAGAGCGGTCCGGTGGTGCTTCCGCGGCGGCCCTGACACCGCAGTTCGGGCCGAGTCCCGGGACCTCGTTCCGGTGACGCCCTGAAACCCACAGTTCAGGAGCGATTCCGCATGCCCACCCCATCGTCGACCAGCCGTCCCCGCACGCCCGACCGCACCGCCCGCACGACACCACGCCGCACCGCCCGCACGAAGCCCCGCCGCACCCACGACGACGCCCCCGACACGGCGGCCCGCTTCGCCCGCCTCGCCGCGCTCGACGACGGCCCCGAGCGAGGCGTCCTGCGGGACGAACTGGTCGCCGCCTGGCTGCCCATGGCCCACCGCATCGCCGGCCGGTTCCGGGACCGGGGCGAGTCCGTCGAGGACCTGCGCCAGGTCGCCGCGCTCGGCCTGGTGAAGGCCGTCGACCGCTACGACCCCGCACGGGGCGCCTTCGAGAGCTACGCGGTGCCCACCATCACCGGTGAGGTCAAACGGCACTTCCGCGACCGGATGTGGGCGCTGCGCGTGCCGCGCCGGGTGCAGGAACTGCGCAACCGGGTACGGGCGGCCCGCCGCGATCTCACCCAGAATCCGGGCTCCCCGGAACCCACCGTCGCCGACCTCGCCGCCCGCACCGGCCTGACCGAGGACGAGGTCACCGCCGGTCTGGAGGCCCTGGAGAGCTTCAGCACCCTGTCCCTGGACGCCGAACTCGCCAGGGGCGAGGACGGTTACAGCCTGGTCGACACCCTCGGGGAGTCCGAGGGCTCCTACGACGTCGTCGTCGACCGGGAGGCGGCCAGGGAGGGGCTGCGGCGGCTGCCCGAGCGGGAACGGGCCATCCTCTACATGCGGTTCTTCGAGGACATGACGCAGAGCCGGATCGCCGAGAGCCTCGGCATCTCGCAGATGCACGTCTCCCGGCTCATCAGCCGCAGCTGCGCCCGGGTCAGGGCCGAGGCCCTGGGCGGGCCCTCCTGATCTCCGCGGACGATCCCCGCGGACGCGGCGGCCGGATCCCCCGCCGGCCGCTGGGACACGGCACCGTGACGCCCCGTCATGCGGCCGCCCGCGGCCGCACCGGCACCCCCAGCGGCCTGGCCAGGCCCACCACCGCCTCGTCGAGACGCTGCAGATGCCGCAGCACCCGGTCGGTCACCCGGCCGTAGCGCGGCGCCCGGAGGGTGCCCGGCTCCAGCATCGCCGCGATGCTGGGACCGGTCTCGATCCCGGGGACCGGCCGCCGGTCGGCCACCTGGGCGGCGATCGCCTCGATGTTGTGCACGATCCGCCGCCCCGCTCCGCGCAGCCGGGGATCCGCCGCGATCGCCGGATGGGTCGGCAGCAGTTCCGCCGTCGCGGCGAGGGACCGCGCGTGATAGGCGCAGGTCTCCAGGAGCGCCACCACATAGCGTGCGGTGTCCCGGCGGGAGCGCAGCGGGGTGATCGGATGCGTCAGCGGCTGCACGGCCGCCGCCAGATCGGCCAGTGCCTGGTCCAGGTCGCGGGCCTTCTCCACCAGGTCGGCCGGCGGCGCCCCGCTCAACTGGTCGGCCGAGGCCCGGGTGACGTCGGCCAGCCGGTCCAGGGTCTCGACGAGGAGTTCGTCGGTACGGCGGTCGGTGTGCACCGGCAGCACCACCGCGGCCGCGATCACCCCGCACACCGCGCCGAGCGCCGTCTCCGCCACCCGCAGCACCAGGACGTCCAGACTGTAGGTGTTGAGCAGGGTGTACAGCAGACCCAGCATCGCCGTCACGAAGAACGACATCAGGGTGTACGAGATCGGCGCCGAGTAGAACATCGCGAAGATGAAGACCAGCACCAGCCCGAACGCCGTCCAGGTGTGGTGCCCGACCAGTCCCGCGAGCACGATGCCCGCCACCACGCCGAGCACCGTGCCGAGCAGCCGCCGGTAGCCCTTGACCAGGATCTCGCCGGTGGACGCGGTGTTGATGAACACGATCCAGCAGGTCAGCACCGCCCAGTACCAGCGCTGCGCGGACAGGAACTCCCCGCCGACGATGGCCAGCGACGAGCCGACCGCCACCTGCACCGCCGCCCGCGTGGTCGGCCGGCGCAGCCCGGTCGCCTCCTCGGCCTCCCGGTCGCCCTCCTCGACGCCCTCGATGGCCGCGTCCTCGGCGTCCAGCTCCTCCCGGGACCGGGAGGTGGCCGGGGTGTCGTCGGACTCGTCCTGCGGCCCGTCCAGCGCGATCCGCAGCCCCAGCACCGCCCGCGCGGCCTCGCCGATGCCCCGGAACACGTCCTGGACGGCGGGCGAGGCGGGCGGCAGGTGCTCCTCCTCGCGGTAGCCGAGGAGCCGGTTGCGGAGCCGGGCCAGCGCGGTTCCCCTCTCGGGCCCGGCCGGCCGCAGCACCAGCAGCCGCAACGCCTCCAGGTCGAGCCGCAGCCGCTCCATCGCCTCGTCCCGCACCGGCTCCACGGCCGCCGACGGCAGCGGGGCGCCCGGCAGATGCAGGGTGAGCGTGTCCGCCCGCTCGGCGCTGCGGGCGGTGAGCAGCAGCAGCCCGAGCCGCTCGGCGGCGATCTCGGCGTCCGCGATCCGGCGCTGCACCAGCCTGGCCACCGCCTCGTCGGAGGTGCCGTCCGCGAGCCGCCCCTGGATCAGCAGCGCCGTCTCGTGCAGCCGGGCGGTCCTGACCCGGACCTCCTCCACCGCCTTGTCCAGCTCGTCCGGCCCGGCGTCCAGCAACTCGGCCTGCGCGGCGACCAGCTGGGCGAACCGGGCCCGGAAGGCACGCCGCAGCCGGTCCAGGATGCCCGCGGCGGTCTCCCGTACCAGCACGAAACGCGCCACGGCCGCGCAGCCGAACGCCACCGTGATCGTGAGGTACAGGTCCGGCAGCGCGGGCACGGTCGCGTGCACGAACAGCGAGGCGAAGTAGATCTGGAAGCCGATCAGGCCCAGCGCCGTGCCCCGGTCGCCGAAACGGCGGCTGTAGACCGCGCAGAAGATGAGCGCCACGAAGAACAGGTCGCCGGCCACCACCCGGGAGTTGAGCAGCGCGCCCAGCGACATCGACGCCAGCGCCGCCGGCAGGCCCAGGGCGAGCGTGACGGCCTGCTCCGGCCGCCCCTTCTCCCGGATCGCGAAGGTGGCCACCATCGCCGTGATGGCCCCGGCCACCAGATGGGACACGTCGAACCGCAGCGCCGCGAGGACGGCGAGCGTGAGCGCGATCGAGGTGACCGTGCGCAGACCGGCGGTGAAGCGGAGCAGCCCGGGGTCGGCCGCCGCGAGCCGCCCCAGTACCTCCGCCCGCACCGGCCGCCGCGCCGCTCTCACTCCGCCGCGCTCTGTGTCACGCGGGCGAGCCGCCGGGGTCCTCGGCGCGCGCCCGGACCTGCTCCGGTGTCAGATACGTGTTCGTGTACTCGAAGTCCTTGAGCCGGGCCGGCTTGCGGGACTGGAAGCCCGTGCGCACGAAGTCGTCACCGGCCAGCGCGTTCAGCAGCCAGTTGGTCGCGACCCGGGTCTTGGCCACGTTGGTGCGCAGCGCCGACCAGTGGTAGCCGCGGGCCACCACCTGGGCGGGCAGACCGCGCAGTTCGATGCCCAGCGGCTTGGAGACCGCGTCCTTGCCGCCGAGGTCCACCACGAGGCCCAGGTCCTTGTGCACGTACGGGTGGAGCGGCCGGCCCCGCAGGGCCGCGATGACGTTGTCGGCGACCGCCTTGCCCTGCCGCATGGCGTGCTGCGCGGTCGGCGGGCAGACCGCGCCCGCCTCGTCCTTCGCCTTGTCCGGTACGGCCGCCGCGTCGCCGAGCGCGAACACCCCGTCGTGGCCCGGCAGGGTCATCTCGGCGTTGACCGCGAGCCGCCCGCGGACCGTCTCCGCGCCCATGGTGGCGATCAGCGGGCTGGCGACGACCCCGGCCGTCCAGATCAGTGTGTGGGTGGGCACCACCCGGCCGTCGGTGAAGGTGACCTCGGCGAGGCCCGCCTTCTCGATCGACACTCCCAGGGAGACGTCGATGCCGCGGCGCCGCAGCACCTCCTGGGCGCTGCGGCCGAGCTTGTCGCCGAGCTCCGGCATCAGCTTCGGGGCGATGTCGATCAGGTGCCACTTGATCAGCTTCGGGTCCAGGTTCGGGTAGCGGTGCAGCGCCGCGTGCGTGAGCTTCTGCAGACAGGCCGCGGTCTCGGTGCCCGCGTAGCCGCCGCCGACCACGACGAACTGCAGCCGTGCGGCGCGTTCGGCCGGGTCGTTGCTGGCATCGGCCAGATCCAGCTGGGAGATGACGTGGTCGCGGATGTAGGCGGCCTCGGCGAGGGTCTTCATCCCGAACGCGTGCTCGGTCAGGCCGGGAATGTCGAAGGTGCGGGTGACACTGCCCGGGGCCAGCACGATGTAGTCGTACCGCTCGTTCACGAGCTGGTCGGTTATGGTGCGGACGACGCACACCTTGGACTTCAGGTCCACCCCGATCGCACCGCCCGGGAGGATCCGGGTGCGGTACTTCTTGCTGCGGCGCAGCGAGACGGCGATCGACTGGGGTGTCAGCACACCCGAGGCGACCTGTGGCAGCAGGGGCAGATAGAGCTGGTAGGAAGTCGGCGACACCAGCGTGATGTCGGCCTCGTCGGGGGAGAGCTTCCGCTCCAGGCGGCGCACGCACCCCACTCCGGCGAAGCCTGCGCCCACCACCAGGATCCTGGGTCGTGTCACGGTGTATCCCTTTCCGCTGCTCCAGGCCGTCCGGCTCGACGCCGTCCGCGTGCCCCGGAACGCTTGCCTCGCACCACATCGATCCCACCGTGCCCGACGCCGTTCCGCCAGCGGGGCGGGGCAGGCAGCCGAACGCGTGGGCTCCAGCATGCCCCTGGATCACCGGGAGAAACCGGCTGTCGCACAGATATGCGCCGTACTTCCGTCCGGCCGAAGGCCGTCCCACGGCGATCACATCCGCCAGTAGAGTGCCCGCCATGGCGCAGACCCAGCCCGGAACGGGCTTCCAGAAGCGGCACATCGACCCCGACCGCGTGACCCCGCTGGTCGCCGCCCTGGACTCCCAGGACGCCAACCCGGGCGTACGGCGGCTGCGCACCTGGGCCGAGGAGGCACTGGCGGTGCGACCCGGTGATCGGCTCCTCGACGTAGGCTCCGGAACCGGCTCGCAGACCCGGGTGCTGGCCGCGGCCGTCGGCCCGGACGGCGTCGCGATCGGCGTCGAGGTCAACCCGAGTCTGCGCGCGGTCGCCGAGGAGCGGTCCGCCGACAGCCGGGCCCGCTTCCTGCAGGGCGAGGCCGAGGCGCTGCCCGTGCCGGACGGCTCGATGGACGTCGTGTGGTGCGAGCGGGTCCTCCAGCACCTCCACGAGCCCGACCGGGCCATCGCCGAGATGGCCAGGGTGCTGCGCCCCGGCGGCCGGGTGGCCGTGCTGGACACCGACTGGGGGACCACCCTCCTGCACCCCGGCGACCCGGACGTGGTGCGCGCGCTCACCGGGGCCGCCCTCAACGGCGCCAACCCCTACGCCGGGCGCCGCCTGGTCGGCCAGCTGAGCGCGGCCGGGTTCGTGGTGGACGACCGCGGCTCGCAGGCCCTGCTGCAGGACCACCGCTCGGTCGCCTGGCCGCTGATCCGCATGCTCGGCGAGGCCGCCGTGCGCACCGGCGCCGTCACCGGGGAACAGCGGGACACCCTGTACGCCGATCTCGCCGAGGCCGCCGAGCAGGGGGCGGTGCACATGTCGGTGACGATGTTCGGGGTGGTCGCGCACCGGCCGGAGTGACCGCACCCGGCCCGCACCCGGCCCGCGGCCTGGCAGCCCTCACCAGGGCAGGAAGGCGTGGACGTCCTTGCCGTCCGCGGTGACGACCACGCTGACCTGGTCGCACAGGGTGTGCAGCAGGTGCCAGCCGACGCCGCCCCCGCCCCCGTGCGGGTGGAAGGGCCGCGGCTCGGGCCGGACCCGGCTGGAGTCGTGCACCGTGACGTGGACGCCGTCGTAGGTCCGGCGCATCCGCAGCTCGAAGGGGCCCGGCGCGTACTGGACGACGTTGGCGGCCAGTTCCGTCACCACCAGCAGGATGTCGTTCCAGCAGTCCGGGCCGGTGGGCGGCGAGCTGCGGGCGAGGCCGGCGAGATAGCCGTCGGCGGCCAGCCGGGCACCGGTCACATCGCGGAGCCGGCCCGGGAAGGAGACCGTGCATCCGTCGGTCTCCTCCACGGATCGGCCGTCGTCCCGCCGTGGTCCGGTCCCCATCTCGTCTCTTCCAGCCCCGGGAGGGGGCCGCCGTCGCGCTGGTCTCTCCCTTCGCGGCGAGTTCCCACCCTGGCGCCGGATACGCGTGGTCAGCTCACCGGAACACGTTGTCCGAGTCGTCCCAGTCGGCCGGCTCCGGCTGGCCCGGCCGGCGCACCGCCTGCGAGCGGGCCTGGTACATGGCGTCGATCTCGGCCGCGTAGTGACGCGCGATGGCGTCCCGGCGCAGCTTCATCGACGGCGTGAGCATGCCGTTGCCCGGGGCGAACGGTTCCTGGATCACCCGGTAGACCCGGATCGACTCGGAGCGGGACACCACGCTGTTGGCGGACGCGATGGCACGGGCGATCTCCTCGCGCAGCGCGTTCTCCTCGCGCGCCTCGCGCCCGGGCGAGTCCCCCGAGACCGCCAGCCCGCCCCGCCAGTGCGCGAGGAAGTCCGGGTCCAGGGTGATCAGCGCGCCCACGCAGGGCCGGTCGTCGCCGACCACCACCGCCTGGTGCACCAGCGGGTGCATCCGCAGCCGCTGCTCCAGCGGGGCCGGGGCCACGCTCTTGCCGCTGCTGGTGATGATGATGTCCTTCTTGCGGCCCGTGATGGTCAGATAGCCCTCGGAGTCCAGCCGCCCGATGTCCCCGGTGGCCAGCCAGCCGCCGCGCAGCGCGGCCCGGGTCGCGTAGTCGTCACCGACGTACCCCTGGAACACCGAAGGACCGCGCACCAGGATCTCGCCGTCGTCGGCCACCTGGATCTGGGTGCCGGGCAGGGCCTGGCCCACCGTGCCCGACTTCTCGCGGCCCAGCGGCTGCATGGTGATCCCGCCGCTGGACTCGGTGAGGCCGTAGCCGTCATGGACGTACATGCCGATGCCCTCGTAGAACAGGGTGAGTTCACGGCTGAGCGAGGAGCCGCCGGACGTGGCCCGCAGCACCCGCCCGCCGAGTGCCCCCCGCAGCTTGCGGTACACCGTCCGCTCGTACAGGGCGTGTTGCAGCCGCAGGTCGAAGGCGGGACCGGCGCCGGTGCCCAGCCGCTGCCGCTCCAGGGCGGCGGCGAAGTCCCGGGCCGTCTCGGCGGCCCGCTCGAACAGGGCACCCCGGCCGTGCTGCTGGGAGGTGCGCAGGAAAGTCTTGTACACCTTCTCCAGCACCGACGGCACCGCGTACAGATAGGTCGGCCGGAACGTGCCCAGCGCCGCCGCCAGCGCGGCCTCGGTCATCTCCGGCTCGTGGCCCATCAGGATCCCGCCGCGCAGACAGATCACCATGACCATCAGGCCGTACACGTGCGAGAACGGCAGGAAGGCCAGGACGGAGGCCTGTTCGCCGGGGCGCGCAGCGGTGTGCCCCCAACCCGCCAGCAGCGTGTCGCAGGGGTACGCCAGCCCGCGGTGGCTCAGCGCGCAGCCCAGCGGACGGCCCGAGGTGCCCGAGGTGTAGGTGATGGCCGCCGTGGAGTCCGGCATCACGATCCGGCGCAGCGACTCCACCGTGGTCAGCGGGACGAACCTGCCCTTCTGCACCAGCTCGGGCAGCGCCCCCGCGTCCAGCTGCCACACGTGCTTGAGCCCGGGCAGCCCCTCGCACACGGTGCCGACGGTCATCACCGCCTGCTCGTCCTCGACCACCACGGCCACACAGCGGGCGTCCCGCAGGATCCACTCGACCTGGTCCCGCGCGGACGTCGGGTGGATCGGCACCACCTCGGCCCCCACCGACCACAGCGCGAGGCCGAACACCGTCCACTCGTAGCGCGTCCGCGCCATCATGGCCACCCGCTGCCCCGGCGAGATCCCCGACGCGATCAGCCCCTTGGCCAGGTCGACCACTTCGTCCCGCAGTTCGACCGCGGTGACCTCCTCCCAGCCCGTGGTGGCGCCCTCGGGCCGGCGCGCCAGCACCGGCAGTGTGGGGTTCCGGTCCGCCGTCTCGAAGATGCTGTCGGCGAGCCCGCCGGTCAGGGTCGAAGCGGTCGTCGGAGCGAGGGCGTAGTCGCGCATGCGCTGCTCCTGCATGTACGGAGGGTCATCCTCCCGATCGGTACTGTTGTCGATGCGGGTCGAATCTAGCCCAGGGGAGTGCGGCCCGTGTCGGGAACGGTCAACTCGTTTCCACCTGATGACAAAGCTCAACTCCTGAGTTCAGCCCTGGGTGCGGCGCACGCACTCCACGACGACGTCCCGCAGGTTCCCGCTGCGTTCCAGGAACGACCGCTGCTCGCGGGCGCCGGTACCCCTGTGCAGCAACTGTGCGACGCCCTCCTCGACGCCGAGGGCGTCGCCGCTGTCGGCGAGCGCCTCCGCGGTGTGCGCCAGCAGCGCGCGCACCACCTCGGCGGCGGGCCGGGGCCGCATGGTCACCGGGTCGAGGAGGTCCTGCTCCAGGCCGTTGCGGGCGGCCTGCCAGGAGGCCAGCCGGAGCATGCTCACACTGGGGTCGAGCGGCGGCCGCCCCGCCCGCCAGTCGCGTGCGGCCGTCTCCACCAGGGCGCGGATCAGCGTGGCGACGAGAACGGTGGTGTCCGCCCGCAGGCACACGTCGGCCACCCGGATCTCCACCGTCGGGTAGCGCGTGGACAGGCGGGCGTCGAAGTACACCATCCCCGTGTCGAGGATGACCTCGCTGGCCACCATGTCCGCGACCCGCTGCCGGTAGCGCTCGGCCGAGCCGAACAGTTCGGTCGGCCCCGCCGACGGGCCGCGCGCCCACAGCCGGCTGCGGAAGCTGGCGTAACCGGAGTCCCGGCCCTGCCAGAACGGCGAGTTGGCGCTGAGCGCGCGCAGCACCGGAAGCCACGGCCGGATCCGGTCGAGGACGGCGACCCCCTCCTCGTCGGACTCCACCGACACGTGCACATGGCAGCCGCAGACGAACCAGTCGACCATGGCGGCGCCGAACCGCCCGGCCATCCAGTGGTACCGCTCGTGCCGGGTGAGCGCCGGGGCGACCGGCAGGGGGTAGGTGGCCAGCGCCGCGACCGCGCAGCCGATCTCGCCCGCCAGCCGGCCCGCCTCCTTGCGGCAGCCGACGATCTCGGCACCGAGCTCCGCCATGTCCCGCTGCGGACTGGTCGCGAGCTCCAGCATCTGCCCGAACAGTTCCTTCTGGAACACGGCCTGTCCGGGATCGTCCTGGGCGGCCCGGTCGACGACGGCCGCCGACCAGGGCACGGGCTCCCCGCTGTCCGGGTGGACCAGCAGGAGTTCTTCCTCCACACCGACGGTACGCAGCACAGGGAACCGCCCTCCGGCCGGGCCGCGACCGGGCGCGGCGGGGTCTTTCCACCCGGACTGCCCGGACCCGGCCGCGGAAACACGTGACGGAGCCCTCGACGGGCTACGGGGCGACGGGCTCCAGCCATACCGTGCCCAGCGGGGGCAGCGTGAGCCGCAGAGCGCCGTCGTCGGCGAGCAACGGCCCCCGGCTGACGACGTCCCCGCCGCCGTACCGAGCGCTGTCGGTGTTGAGGATCTCCTGCCAGACGGGCATCCCCCTGGGCACGCCCAGCCGGTAGCCGGGGCGGACCACGGGGGAGAGGTTGGAGACCGCCAACAACGGCCGGGCCTCGGCATCGAACCTCAGGAAGGCGAAGACGTTGTCCTCGGCCGCGTCCCCCAGGACCCACTGGAAACCCGCCGGATCGGTGTCCCGCTGCCACAGCGCGGGGTGCGCGCGGTACCCGGAGTTGAGATCGCGGACCAGATCCCGGACACCCCGGTGATCGGCCTCGGCCCCGTACTCCGGGTCGAGCAGCCACCAGTCGGGGCCGTCGGCGTGGGACCACTCGCCGCCCTGGGCGAACTCCTGCCCCATGAAGAGCAGTTGCTTGCCCGGATGGGCCCACATGAAGGCCAGATACGCGCGGTGGTTGGCACGCTGCTGCCACCAGTCGCCGGGCATCTTGGAGACCAGGGACCGCTTCCCGTGGACGACCTCGTCGTGGGAGATGGGCAGGACGTAGTTCTCGCTGTACGCGTAGACCATCGAGAAGGTCATCTCGTGGTGGTGGTACTTGCGGTGCACCGGCTCGTGCCTGATGTACTCCAGCGAGTCGTGCATCCAGCCCATGTTCCACTTCAGCCCGAAGCCCAGCCCGCCGCTGTCGGTCGGCCGGGTCACCCCGTCCCACGCGGTGGACTCCTCGGCGATGGTCACCACCCCCGGCGCACGCCGGTACACGGTCGCGTTCATCTCCTGCAGGAACGCCACCGCGTCCAGGTCCTCGCGCCCGCCGAACACGTTGGGCGTCCACTGGCCGGAGTCCCGCGAGTAGTCGAGGTAGAGCATCGAGGCGACCGCGTCCACCCGCAGCCCGTCGACGTGGAACTCCTCGCACCAGTACACGGCGTTGGCGACCAGGAAGTTGCGCACCTCCACCCGGCCGAGGTCGAACTCGTAGGTCCCCCAGTCCGGATGCTCGGCCCGCCGGTCGTCCCCGGGCTCGTACAGCGGGTCCCCGTCGAAGCGGGCCAGCGCCCAGTCGTCCTTGGGGAAGTGGGCCGGCACCCAGTCCATGATCACGCCGATGCCCGCCCGGTGCAGGGCGTCGACCAGGTACCTGAAGTCGTCGGGGGTGCCGAGCCGGGAGGTCGGCGCGTAGAAGCCGGTGACCTGGTAGCCCCAGGAGCCGCCGAAGGGATGCTCGGCGACCGGCATGAACTCGACGTGCGTGAAGCCCAGGTCGTCGACGTACGCGGGGAGTTCCTCGGCCAGCTCGCGGTAGCTCAGGCCCGGCCGCCAGGACGGCAGATGCACCTCGTACACCGAGAACGGCGCCTCGTGCACCGGGACGTCACCCCGGTGCGCCATCCACTCCGCGTCGTCCCACTCGTAGTGCGAGACCGCCACGATCGACGCGGTCGCGGGCGGGACCTCCGTCCGCCGGGCCATCGGGTCCGCCTTGAGGAACCGGCCGCCGTGCCGGGACGTGATCTCGAACTTGTACCGGGCGCCCTCGCCCACCCCCGGCAGGAACAGCTCCCACACCCCGGCCGCGCCCAGCGAACGCATCGGGAACTGCGTGCCGTCCCAGCACGTGAAGTCCCCGGCCACCCGCGCACCCCGGGCGTTCGGCGCCCATACGGTGAACCTGGTGCCGGTCACCCCGTCATGGGTCATCGGCTCGGCACCGAGCGCCTTCCACAGCTGCTCGTGCCGCCCCTCCCGGATCAGATGCAGGTCGTACTCACCCAGCGCGGGCAGGAACCGGTACGGGTCGTGAACCTCGTGCTCCCCGTCCTCGTACGCGACGAGGAGGGTGTACGACGGGACCTCGGCGTACGGCAGCACGGCCGCGAAGAAACCGTCGTCCTCCGGTGCCAGGGGGCTGCGCACCCCGTCCACGAGCACGCTCACCGCACGGGCGTGCGGGCGCAGCGCCCGGAAGAGGGTGCCGCCGTCCACCGGGCGGGCGCCCAGCAGGGCGTGCGGATCGTGGTGGGCGCCCGCGAGCAGGCGCCCGCGCTCGTCGGCGTCCAGCGGCGGGGCCGTGGGACGGGAGGGGCCGGAGGGCTCGGGGAGCGAGGAGTCGCGCAGTGCCATGACGTCAGTCAGCCTCTCCAGCGGGCGAGCCGCTCGATCGCGGCCATCGGAACCGGAAGCCAGGCCGGCCGGTGCCGGGCCTCGTACACCACCTCGTACACCGCGCGGTCCGTCTCGTGGGCGCGCAGCAGTGCGTGCTTCTTGCGCGGGTCCCAGCCGGCCCGCGCAGCGTAACCCGCGCAGTAGGCCTCCCGGCAGCGGCGGGCCCACTCCGGACGCCAGGGGCGGCGCTGCCGGGCCGCGTAGTCGAAGGAGCGGAGCATCCCGGCGACGTCCCGCACCGGCGACTGGGTGCTGCGCCGCTCGGAGAGAGGCCGGGACGGCTCGCCCTCGAAGTCGATGACGAACCACTCGTGGTCCGCCCGCAGCACCTGCCCGAGATGGAGGTCGCCGTGGATCCGCTGGGCGAGCGGCCCCGCGTCGCAGGTGGCGAGCGTGTCGAAGGCGCCGCGCAGCCCCGGCACGAACGGCCGCAGGGCCGGCACCGCGTGCGCGGCCGCGTCCAGCCGCGCCGACATCGCCTCCGCCGTGCGGCTGTGTTCGTCGTGGACGGCGGACGGGAAGGCGGCGGCGAGCGCGAGATGCACCTCCGCGGTGGCCCGGCCCAGCTCCTGCGCCTCGGTGGTGAAGTCGTCCCCGGCCGCGAGCGCGCGCAGGGCGAGGGTCCAGCCGTCGGCCGCGCCGGGCAGGAAGGGCTGCAGCACCCCGAGCGTCGCCGGGCTCGGTTCGGTGGTGCGGAACCAGGCCACCGGCGCCGGCACCCGGGCACAGCCCTGCGCGGCCAGTGCGCCGGGCACCTCCAGGTCCGGGTTGACGCCGGGCTGGATCCGCCGGAACACCTTCAGGATGTAGGAGTCGCCGTACACCAGCGACGAGTTGGACTGCTCGGCGTCCAGCAGCCGCGGCGCGAGTCCGCCGGGTATCCGGGCCTCCGGGGCGGTCTCGAAGCGCAGCGGGCCCGCCGTGCCGGGTATGCGCAGCCGCTCCAGGAGCAGTTCGGCGGCGCGCGGGTCGTGCAGGGCGTCGTAGACGGCGAGCCCGGCCAGCGGGCCCTCCTCGGCCCGGCCTAGGTAGGCCCGCTCCAGCCTGGGCGCGCGGTGTTCGCGGACGCCGAGCAGGAGCTGGTAGCAGTCACCGGACGGGGCGGCACCCCCGCCGGGGGAGTGGTCGGCGTGGACCAGCAGGTGCAGGCAGCCGGGGAAGAGTTCGGTCAGGGACAGCACCGACAGCTCCGTGACGGGCCGGTCCTTGCCCGCGAACCAGCGCTGCCGGGGCAGCCAGTCGCGCAGCAGCCCGCCCAGCGAGACCAGCGGCCGGTCGAGGCCGGCCGTCGTGCCCCGGGGCAGGTCAACGGTCTTCGTCATGGTGACACGTCCTTTCCTCGGCTCCGCACGCTCACGGCCGACGGCCGGTGCGGGAGGCGACTCGGGAGAGCCGGAACCAGTAGAAGCCGTGCCCCGCGAGGGTGAGCAGATACGGCAGCTCGCCGATGGCGGGGAAGCGCACCCCGCCGATCAGCTCGACCGGATGCCGGCCGTCGAAGACCCGCAGATCGAGTTCGGTGGGCTGGGCGAACCGGGAGAAGTTGTGCACACAGAGGACGAGGTCGTCCTCGTACTCGCGCAGGAACGCGATCACTGCCGGGTTGGAGGACTGGAGCTCGGT
>NZ_JBHXLU010000042.1:0-93491 GCF_042720695.1 Streptomyces sp. NPDC058457
CTTGATCTCCGTCGATCGCTCCCGGAGCGCCCTGCCTCCCCCCCCCCCCTTCACCCGCCACACCCCCTTCACCCCCGCGCGGCCCCCGGGCTCAACCCCCCCCCGCCCGGGCCCACGTTCGCAGGCGTCCCCGTTCAGTCGCGTACGGACACGCGCTCCGCCTCCAGGGAGGTGGACTTGGCGATCACGACGGTCTCCTGCGGACGCCGGGCCCGCAGCCCCGTGAGCGTGATCAGCAGCCCGGCGAGGGCCACGCCCGTGACCACCACGAACCCGGGACGGTAGCTGTCGAGCACCGCCTGCGGGGTCGCGTGGGCGGGCGCGCCCGCGGTGACCACGGCCGTGACGATCGCCAGGAAGATCGCACCGCCGACCTGCACCGAGGTGTTGAGGAGCCCGGAGACCATGCCCTGCTCGTGGTCGTCGACGCCGTTGGTGGCCTGGATGTTGAGGGACGGGAAGACCAGGGCGCAGGCGGCGCCGATCAGCAGCATCGACGGCAGAATCACCGCCGCGTAGACCGGGTCCAGGTCGACGCGCAGGAACAGGGCGTAGCCGAGGGCCATGAACGCGAAGCCGGCCGCTATCAGCCGCGGGGTGCCGAAGCGGTCCACGACCGCACCGACCTTGGTCGACGACACCGCCACCAGTGCGCCCGCGGGCAGGAAGGCCAGGGCGGTGTGAAGTGCCGACCAGCCGAGCACGGACTGCATGTACAGGGTGGTCAGGAACTGGAAGCCGACGTACGAGCCGAAGAAGGCGATCGCGCCGAACTGGGCGCGGACCTGGTTGCCCGAGCGCAGCACGCCGAGGCGGATGAGCGGGCCGGGGGAGCGGCGTTCGACCCGGACGAAGACGGTGAGCAGGACGGCGACCGCGAGGAAGGAGAGCAGGGTGCGGGCCGACGCCCAGCCGACCTGCGGGGCCTCCACGACGGTGAACACCAGGAGCAGCATCGAGGCGGTGCCGAGGACCGCTCCGGGGATGTCGTAGCCGTTGTGGTCGCGTTCGCGGGAGCTGCGCGGCAGCAGCCTGAGTCCGGCGACGAGCGCGATCAGGGCGATGGGGGCGGGCAGCAGCATGGTGAAGCGCCAGCTGGCCTCGGTGAGCAGGCCGGACAGCACCAGACCCATGGAGAAGCCGGTGGCTGCGCAGGTGGTGTAGATGGAGAGGGCGCGGTTGCGCAGCGGGCCCTCCGGGAACGTGGTCGTGATGATCGAGAGTCCGGCCGGCGCGGTGAAGGCCGCGCTGAGTCCCTTGATGAAGCGGCTGGCGATCAGCAGCGGGCCCGAGTCGACCAGGCCGCCGAGGAGCGAGGCGAGCGCGAAGACGCCGAGGGCCACGAGGAACACCTGGCGTCGGCCGAGGAGGTCGGCGGTGCGGCCGCCGAGCAGGAGCAGGCCGCCGTAGCCCAGGATGTAGCCGCTGACGATCCATTGCAGCGTCGAGGTGGTGAGGTGCAGGTCGGAGCCGATCGACGGCAGGGCGACGCCGACCATCGACACATCCAGCGCGTCCAGGAACATGGCGGCGCAGAGCACCAGCAGAGTGCCCCAGAGCCGGGGTGTCCAGCGTCCCTCGGAAGCGGGGGCGGTGAGCGGAGAGGTCATGACCCCAGACAGTACATGCACATGCATCGAATGCAAGAGCATTTAATTACGATGCAACAATCTCGTTTCTCTGCTACGGTGCCCGGATGGCGGCGACGAAGCCCGAGCAGGCGCTCGTGGAGCAATGGCGGGACATCCTGGCCCTGCACGCCCGCACCCAGTGCGAGCTCGACCGTGCCCTGCACGGCCATGGCCTGTGCGCCAGTGACTTCGAGGTCCTCGACCTGCTCTCCGACGGTCCGGCGCCGGACGGCGCCTGCAGCTTCCGGGTGCAGGAGATCGCCGAGCGGGTGCACCTCAGCCAGAGCGCGCTCTCCCGGCTGATCGCCCGCCTGGAGAAGGACGGCCTGGTCGAGCGGGCCATGTGCCCGGAGGACCGGCGGGGCGTTCGGGTGGCGCTCACCGGCAAGGGGCGCGCGCTGCACGGCGAGGTGCTGCCGGTGCAGCGCGCGGTGCTCACCCGGATGCTGGCCGCCGGATCCGGCTGAGCCCGGCCGGTCGCGGCGGACCGCCGGGGGTGCCGCGGACCGCCGGGCGGTTGCCGAACCGGGCGGTCAGATACCGGAGTTGGTCAGCCAGAGGCCGGCCAGTTCCGGGTCGCCGGTCACCGTCGGCACCGGCACCCGGTTCCACAGGGCCAGGTACAGCTGGTCGGCGGGACCGGAGAGTTCGGCGGTCGCGCCCCGGAGCGTGCCGAGTTCCGTGACCGGCGGTCGCGCCGACAGCCGCACCGTCCATGCCCCGTCCGCGTCCACCGTGCGCACCCCCAGTACCCGTGGGTGTTCGCTGCGGACCCGGCTGCGTGCGCGGGCGTGGAAGCCGCGCAGCAGTTCGTCGATGCCGTCGACCGCGAAGTCCGTGCCGACCGGGGACGCCGGGCCGCCCCGTGCGGCCTCGGCGTCGTACCGGTGGACGGTCGTCTCATGGGCCTGCCTGCGGAGCCAGAAGGCCAGCGGGGAGGGGACCGGGGCGGGGTGGAAGGTCCAGCACGTCACGTCCTGCGGTGCGCCGCCGAGGGTGTCGACGAGCCGGCGGTGGCCCTCCCTGTACCAGGCGGTCAGTTCGGTGCCGTCGATGCCCGGCGGGTCCGGGATCGGGCGGGGCGAGGTCTCGGCGTCGGCGACGACACCGGCGGCCCACCGGTGGATGGTGCCGGTGTGCCGCAGCAGGTCGCGCACCTGCCAGTCCGGGCAGGCGGGCACCGGGGCGTCGAGCCCCGCCTCCAGGGCGGCCGCGGCCAGCAACCGGCCCTCCCGGTCGAGGATCTCGAGGAACTCGGCAGTCTCCATGCCGTGAGTCTGCCGGATACGCGCCATGGAGATTGCCGCTAGCGCAGCAGGAACCCCACCGCGTAGCCCAGGGCGTTGACCGCCCAGTGCAGGGCCATCGGCGCCAGCAGGGAGCCGCTGCGATCCCGCAGCCAGCACAGCAGGCAGCCCGCCACGGCCGTGAACAGCACGGCGCCGATGTCCACCAGGACCGCCCCGGCGACCGAGTGCCCGAAGAGCGAACCCAGCGTCGGCTTGTCCCTGTTGAGGTTCAGCGAGGGCAGGATGTGCCAGAGGCCGAAGAGCACGGAGGAGAGGACGGCCGCCGTGGTGGCCGTGCGCAGGCGGCACAGCAGCGCGAACAGCACCCCGCGGAAGGCCGTCTCCTCCAGCAGCACGGTCCCCACGGGCACCGCGACCAGCGCCTTGAAGGCGATCTCCGAGCCGTTCAGCGCGTCCGTCCGCTGGTCCGCGAACAGCCCGCGGGTGACCGGCAGCAGGGCCGCGCACAGATAGACCGCCGCGACGATCCCGATCAGGGCCGCCGCCCAACGCACCCCGTCCGCAAGGGTGTTCCGGCCCAGCCCCAGCTCCGACCAGCTGCCCCCGGCCCAGAACAGCAGCCCCACCAGGACGGCCGAGGCGACGGCCGCGGTGAGCAGGATCCAGGAGCCGGCCCAGCGGTTGTCCAGCAGATTCGCCAGCACCAGGACGGCCACCACCGCCGCCACGGCGGTACGGGTGGGGAGCCGGGGGAGCGGCATGCCGGGCGGGGGGTCAGAACCCTGCCGGGTCGCGCGGCGGCGGGCAGATCGTGCGGCGCCCGCCGCCGCGCCCCCGGCCCGGTTCGGCGCCGACGACGGTGACCACCTCGAAGCCCGGCTTCCGCAGCGGGGTGCCGGTCCGGGTGTTGCGGCGGTGGGTGACGATCACGCCCGGATCCGGCCCGGGGAAGGCGAACACCCCGGCACCGGCCGTCGAGCCGACCAGCAGCGCGGTCGGCGTGGGCGGCCTCGGTCCGGCCGCGGGCGGTGCGGCCGCGGGCAGTGCGGAGCGGGGATTCTCGGTCGTCCGGGCCTGGGCCATGTCCACCACGATGGGATACCCCGCGAGGCTTTGCACCTTTTCCCGGAAGGGAGCGCGGTCCTGAAGGATCTTCCGGATGCGGCCGCGGGTGCGGTGGCCGATCGTGGTGCCGAGGTGGCCAAGTGAGCGGTGCGGGCAGGGCTCTGAATCGTGCGAAGGAATGGACCAGGCGGGCGGCGGAGCGGGTGCGCCGGTATGCGGGCCCCGACCGGGTGGTCCGGCGGCGGCCGTGCTGGGGCGGGATCGCGGTGGCGGTCCTGTGCTACTGCCTGTCCCTCACCCCGTCCCTGCTCCCACGGGCCTGGTGGCTCCAGGGACTCGCGGCCGGCGTCTCGGCGACCGTCGGCTACGCCGTCGGCGCGGTACTGGAGACCCTCGCCCGGCTGCTGCTGCGCTGGGCGGGCGCCCGCATCCGCCCGCGGCTCCGCCGTACCCTCTGGGCCGCCCTGGCCGTGCTGGGCGCCGCCGCGGTGGTCACCGTCACCGCCTGGAGCGTCCGCTGGGAGGGGCAGGTCCGCCGGGCCGTCACCCTGCCCCCGCACATCGTCTGGTGGCAGTGGGCGCTCGTCCCGGTGGTGGCCGCGCTGGTCGGGACGCTGCTGCTCCTGGCCGGCCGTACGGTACGGCTCGGCACCCGCCTCGCAGCCCGCGCGTTCGGCGCCCACCTGCCGCGCCCCGTCGCGTACGCCACCGGGGTCGCCCTCGCCGCGTTCGTGATCGTCGGAGTCGTCCAGGGCTTCCTGCTGCGCGCCGCACTGGACGCGATCGAGAGCGCCGCGTCCCTCGCCGACCAGGGCACCACCAAGGGCGTCCACCAGCCCGGCCTGCCCACCCTCTCCGGCAGCCCCGACTCCGCCGCACCCTGGGACACGCTGGGCGCCAAGGGCCGCGACTTCGTCGGCACGGCCACGCCCCGCGCCGACATCGCCGCCTTCACCGGCCGCCCGGCCGAGGATCCGGTACGGGTCTACGTCGGCCTGCGCTCCGCCGACAGCCTCGACGAACGCGCCGCTCTCGCCGTACGCGAACTCGAACGCACCGGCGGCTTCTCCCGCAGCGTCCTCGCCGTCATGGGCACCACCGGCACCGGCTGGATCAACGACCAGGGCAGCAAGCCCCTGGAGTACATGTGGGGCGGCGACACCGCGCAGGTCGCCATGCAGTACTCCTATCTGCCCAGCTGGGTCTCCGCGCTCACCGAGGACGAGGCCGCCGACACCGGACGTGCCCTCTTCGACGCCGTCTACGCCAAGTGGCGGACGCTCCCCGCCGGCTCCCGGCCCCGGCTCCTCGTCTACGGGGAGAGCCTCGGCTCCTTCTCCATGGAGTCCGCCCTGAACGGCTCCCTGTCCACGCTCGTCGCGGAGACCGGGGGCGCGCTGTTCGTCGGGCCGACCTACGACAACCCGCTGTGGATGAAGGTCACCGCCCAGCGGCAGCCGGGCAGCCCCGAATGGCGGCCCGTGGTCGACGACGGGGCGCATGTGCGCTTCGCGCAGGTCCCGGCGGACTACGGCATCCCGGCCGCGCCCTGGGGCGAGCCCCGCGCGGTCTACCTCCAGAACGGCTCCGACCCGGTCGTCTGGTGGTCGCCCGACCTCGCCTTCCGCAAGCCGGACTGGCTGGACCGGCCGCGGGCCCGGGACGTCTCACCGGCGATGCAGTGGTATCCGCTGCTGACGTTCTGGCAGGTGGCCTGTGACCTGGCCGGCGCCGACAGCGTGCCCGACGGATTCGGCCACCGGTACGGGACCCTGCCGACGAGCGCGTGGGCGGAGATCACGAGTCCACCGGAATGGACGGCCGCTGACACGAAGAGACTCGCCGGGGTACTGGAGTCGGTACGGGAACCGGGGCTGCTGGACTGAGGCGCCCCCGTGGCTGTCGTCGAGGGCGTGGACCAAGGCCCGGACGACACGGCGGGGCGGGCGGAGCCCTCGGTCAGTGCCCTGCCGTGTGCCGGGTCAGGAGTGCGATGACCGCGGCGGTGGCGGCGAGAGCGGCGACGGTGGTGAGGGCCGTGGGGAGGGAGATCCAGTCCGCCATGAAACCGATGGCGGGTGGCCCCAGGAGCATGCCGCCGTAGCCGAAGGTGGAGGCGATGGCGACTCCGTCGGGGCCGGCCAGCCTGCCCGCGCGCTCGACGGCGACGGGGAAGAGGTTGGCGAGGCCGAGTCCGGTGATCGCGAATCCGAGGAGGGCCGCCCACAGGGCCGGGGCGAGTGCGCCGAGCAGCATGCCGATCGCGGCGGTCGTGCCGCCGAACACCAGGGTCCGGGTCTGTCCCAGGACCTCGAGCAGCCGGGTGCCGCTGAGCCGGCCGACGGTCATGGCGAGGGCGAAACAGGAGTAGCCGATGGCGGCCGCGCCGGGTGCGGCGCCGAGGTCCTGCTCCAGGTGCAGGGCGCTCCAGTCGGCCATGGCCCCCTCACCGTAGGCCGTGCACAGGGCGATCAGACCGAACGTGACGACGAGCAGACGGGTTCGGGGTGCCGGGCGGTGCTGCGTGGATGCGGCCTGCGGTGCGTTGTCGTCGGGAGTGGTGGGAGGAGGGGTACGGAGGAGAGTGCGGCCTGCGAAGAGGGTGACCAGCAGGCCGATCGCGGTGAGGCAGAGCAGGTGCTGCGTGGGGGTCAGTACTCCGGCGATCAGTGAACCCAGGCCGGCGCCGGTCATGCCGCCCAGGCTGAAAGCGGCGTGGAAGCTGGGCATGACCGGGCGGCGCAGGGCTCGTACCAGATCGACCGCGGCGCTGTTGAAGGCCACGTTGATGCTGCCGTAGGCGCCGCCGAACACGAGCAGTACGGCGCCGAGGGCGAGGACCGAGTGGGTGAGCGGGGGCAGGGCGATGCTGAGGGAGAGCAGGACGGCGCAGACGACGGTCACGGGGTGGGCGCCGTAGCGGCGGCACAGCCGTCCGGTGAACATCATCGTGATCACGGCTCCGGCCGAGACGCCGAGCAGGGCGAGTCCCAGGGCACTGGCCGAGGCG
Source organism: Streptomyces sp. NPDC058457 (assembly GCF_042720695.1). Lineage (NCBI taxonomy): Bacteria > Bacillati > Actinomycetota > Actinomycetes > Kitasatosporales > Streptomycetaceae > Streptomyces > Streptomyces sp. NPDC058457. The sequence goes on from NZ_JBHXLU010000042.1 coordinate 6,957, forward strand.
CCGGTCTGTTCCTTGATGGCCGGGATACGGACGACCCATCCGGCGAATATGAAGCCGTCCATGGCGAAGAAGACGGTCAGGGCGATGCGGAGTCGGGTGAGGGCGTTGCCGGGCACGACGTTGTGCGTCCGGGTTTTGTTTATCAGCGGCACAAACTCAGGCTAGGTGAGGGCCGGGGCTGGGACAAGGGCGGCGAGCGGCGGGGGCGGGCTTGTCCCCGCCCCGGCTATCGGTGGAAGGAGATCCGCGTGACCAGGGGGAGGCGCTGCGATCAGGTGGACGACGTGGTCCGGTACGGAGAACGGGTGCCCTGGAGGGCGGCGAGGAGCTGGGCCGCGGTGGCGAAGCGGGACTGGGGGTGCCATACGGGCAGTCGTACGAAGGTGCGGTGCCCGCCGTGCGGCGAGAAGGCCGGACCGGCGGTGAGCCGGATGCCGCGGGCCAGGGCATTCTGCGCGAGGGCCACGGCGTCCCGGCCGGTGTCGGTCCACAGACCCGATCCGCCCACCGGCGTGCTCCACCGCCAGTGGGGCAGCTCCGTACGGAGCACCTCTTCGGTCACCGCGAACTGCCGGGCCAGGAACTCGCGGCGCAGCGCGCGCTGCCGGTCGGCCCGGGGCAGCAGGAGCAGTGCCGCCAGCCGGTCGGCGACCGGGCCGCCGAGGTCGATGCCGCCGCGCAGTGCGGCGAGCCGTCCGATGATCTCCCGGGGCGGCGGGCAGGTACGAGCCGTCGATCAGCTCGGCGAGCGCGCCCCGGAGCGGGACACTCACCGACGCCTCGCCACGCCACACGCCGAGCAGCCGCGCCACCCGCTCGGCGTCCTGGTCCGTCCGCATCGACCGCCCACCTCCCGGCTCGGTCCACCCGGCCTCGCCACCAGGTCCTGGTGCACCCGGCCTGGCCTTGGTCCACCTGGCCTTGGTCCACTCGGCCTTGGTCCACTCGGCCGTAAGTGGACCACACGCCACGCTCCCACCCCGCAACAATTCCTGGCACAGGGTTCGAAGGAGAGCAGGAGGCAGGCACGATGGCCACGGTCGTTCTCATCGGCACGATGGACACCAAGGGCGAGGAGTACGCCTGGATCGCCGACCGGGTGCGCGCCCACGGGGCGAGCACCGACGTCGGAGTGTTCTCGGAGTGCGCCGCGGACGTCACCTCCTCGGCGGTCGCCCGGGCAGGCGACGCCGACCTCACGGTGCTGCGGGAGGCCGGTGACCGGGGCGCGGCCATGGAGGCGATGGCCTCCGGTGCCGCCTCGGTGGTCCTCGCCCTGTACGCGGAGGGCCGGCTGGACGGTGTGCTCGCCGTCGGCGGTTCCGGTGGCTCGTCGGTCGCGTCCCGGGCGATGCGCGCCCTGCCGGTCGGGGTACCGAAACTGCTGGTCTCCACGATGGCCTCGGGCGATGTCTCGCCGTACGTCGGCGAGAGCGACGTGACGCTCATGCACTCGGTGGTGGACGTCGCCGGGATCAACTCCGTCTCCGGACAGGTCTTCGGCAACGCCGCCGCCGCGATCGCCGCGATGGCCGAGGCACAGGAAGCCCGTCGTACCGCACCGGCCGGCGGGCCGCGGCCCCTGGGCGGGGTGACGATGTTCGGCCTGACCACCCCGGCCGCCGACGAGGCGCGGGCGGAGCTGACCGCCCTCGGCTACGAACCGCTCGTCTTCCACTCCACCGGCGCCGGCGGCCGCGCCCTGGAGAAACTGGCGCGCGACGGCCGGCTCACGGGGATGCTCGACCTCACCACCACGGAACTCGCCGACGACCTCGTGGGCGGGGTGCTGAGCGCGGGCCCGCACCGGCTGGAGGCGGCCGGTGAACGGGGCATCCCGCAGGTCGTCTCGCTCGGGGCACTCGACATGGTCAGCTTCGGGCCGCGGGAGACGGTCCCCCGAGGGTTCGACGACCGGAGCTTCCTGACCCACAACCCGACGGTCACGCTGATGCGGACCACTCGGGGGAGAACGCCGAACTCGGCCGGCGGATCGGCACGAAGCTGTCCCGCGCCCACGGACCGGTCGCGCTCTTCCTCCCGCTGCGCGGGGTGAGCGGTATCGACAAGGAGGACGGCCCGTTCCGGGACGCCACGGCGGACGCGGAGCTCTTCGCGGCGCTGCGCGAGGCGCTCACCGGGTCGTCGGCCGAGATCATCGAGGTGGATCAGCACATCAACGACCCCGGGTTCGGGCGCGCCGCCGCCCGGCGGCTGCACCGGCTGATCACCTCCGACCGGTGAGGACCCCGACAACCGGTGAGGACCCCGACCCGCTCCCGTGGGTGGGCGAAGACGCGCGCCCGTGGGCGGATGGAAAGGACGTGAACATGGACCGGAGCACGGCACTCGAACGGCTGCGGAAGACCGTGGCGGCAGGACGGCCGGTCATCGGCGGCGGTGCCGGTACCGGCCTCTCCGCGAAGTCCGCCGAAGCGGGCGGCATCGACCTGCTGATCATCTACAACTCGGGGCGGTACCGGATGGCCGGCCGGGGCTCCCTCGCGGGCCTGTTGGCCTACGGCGACGCGAACGCCATCGTCATGGAGATGGCCGACGAGGTGCTCCCCGTGGTCAAGGACACCCCCGTGCTCGCGGGCGTCAACGGCACGGACCCGTTCCGGGTGATGCGCCGCTTCCTCGACCAGGTCAACGCGGCCGGGTTCACCGGTGTGCAGAACTTCCCCACGGTCGGGCTCATCGACGGTGTCTTCCGCCAGAACCTGGAGGAGACCGGGATGGGCTTCGGCCTGGAGGTCGAGATGATCGCGGCCGCTCACGAACGCGGCCTGCTGACCGCGCCGTACGTGTTCGACGCCGGCCAGGCCACCGCCATGGCCGAGGCCGGTGCCGATGTCCTCGTCCCGCACATGGGCCTGACCACCAAGGGCACCATCGGCGCCCACACCGCGCTCACCCTCGACGAGTGCGTCACCCGCATCCAGGCGATGCGGGATGCTGCGGTGGCGGTCAACCCGGACATCCTCGTGCTGTGCCACGGCGGCCCCATCGCGGAACCCGCGGACGCACAGTACGTCCTCTGGCGGACGGACGGAGTCGTGGGCTTCTTCGGCGCCAGTTCGATCGAACGCCTGCCCACGGAGACCGGTATCCGCAGGCAGACCGAGGACTTCAAGTCGATCAGCTTCCGATGAGTCCTACGACATCCACGACTGCGACGCCGCCGACGAGAAGAGGAACCGTGAGCGAATCCGAGGCGAGGACCCGCACCGGGCCTTCCGAACTGCCGACCGAGGTCTTCGACTGGGGAAGCATCAAGTGGGGAGTGAGCGCCGGTCTGTTCCCCGGGGCGCCGCTCACCGCGGGCGAGGTGATCATCAACCCCACCAAGGGACACGATCTGCACACACACCCGCACTCCGACGAGATGCTCTACTTCATCGACGGCGAGGGCGTCCAGACCGTCGGTGACTCGGGGGAGTTCCCGGTGGCGGCGGGGGACTTCGTCCACGTGCCCAGGGGAACGCTGCACTCCACCTTCAACACCGGCTGGCGGCAGCTGCGCGTCATCGCGGTCTACACACCGGGCGGCGCCGAGCTGGCCCTGCGGGAGCTGCCCGACTTCACCGCGCTGACTCCGGGCGTTCAGCCGGTCTGGGAGCGGGCCCGCTGAGCGGAGCGGCGCCCACCGCACCGCCGTCCCGCTGCCCCCGCCTCCCGGCGACTGCCGTGAGGTAGCCGCGCAGCATGACCTTCGCCTCGTCGAGGAGGGCCGTGTCGCCCTCGGCGTCGCGGCGGAAGGCCTCCTGGGCGAGCGCGTCGGCGGCGAGGACGGCGGCATGGCAGGCCCGGCCGAGCCCCTCCGGGTCATCGGCGATGCCGAGCGCGAGCAGCACCCGGCGCACCCCGTCGGCCATCCGGCGCTTGTGCTCCCGGTCCGCCGCCCGGGTCCGGTCGGTCAGGCCGCTGCCGAACCACAGGGCGCGGAAGCCCTGTTCGGTGCGGTAGAGCCCGGCGTAGGTGTCGATCAGCACGCCGACCGGGTCGGACCAGCGCTCGGTCGCCGCGCTGCGTACGAACTCCTCCATCACCGCTTCGAGCTGGGCGAAGTACGTCGCCGCCAGCGCGTCGATGATCGCGTCCCGGTCGGGCAGGTACTGGTACAGCGAGCCGACCGACACCCCGGCCTCCGCCGCGACCCGGGTGGTGGTCAGGGCCGGCACGCCCTCTGCGATCAGCACGCGCTCAGCGGCCTTCAGCACCCGCGCCAACCGGGCTTTGCTGCGGGCCTGTTGGGGAGTCCGGCGCAGCACGGCCCCGGTCTCCTCGGCGGTCGGCTCGCTCACCCGCGGCTCCTGGATCTGAACGTGACTTTGTTTCAGGTTTAGGTTAGCGTCGCGGCCATGACGGACTCAAGCTCCGCGCTGGTCCAGGAGCGGGCGGCGGTGGCGGACGTCTGCCGTCGCCTGGGAGCCGCGGGCCTGCTCATCGGTACGGCGGGAAACGTCAGCGTGCGGGTGGGGGACCGGGTAGCGGTCACCGCGACCGGCGCGGTGCTCGCCCAACTCACCGCGGGTCAGGTGACGGTGGTCGACCTGGACGGCAAGGTCGTCGCCGGGACCCTGCAACCGACCTCCGAACTCGACCTGCACCTAGGGGTCTACCGACGTTACGGCGCCGGTGCCGTCGTCCACACGCACGCCCCGATGGCCACCGCCCTCTCCTGCGTCCTCGACGAACTGCCGTGCATCCACTACCAGTTGCTCGCCCTCGGCGGCACCGTGCGGGTGGCGCCGTACGCCACCTTCGGCACCCCGGAACTCGCCGAGTCGGTGCTCGCCGCGCTCGACGGCCGCAGCGCCGCCCTGCTGGCCAACCACGGCTCGGTCACCGTCGGCCCGACCCTCGACAAGGCCGTAGAGAACGCCCTGTTGCTCGAATGGGCCTGCGGTGTCTACCAGCACGCGGCTGCCCTCGGGACGCCCCGCGTCCTGGACGAGCGGCAGCAACTCGCGGTGATCGAGGCCGCGATCGCCCGGAACTACGGCACCACCCGAACCCTGCAGGAGGGCAAGCCATGAGAGTCGTCACGATGGGCGTGCATGTGCTGGACGTGCTGGTCCGGCCGGTGGACGCGATACCCGAGGGCCAGGGCGCCACCCTGGTCGAGGACATCAGGATGACCGCGGCCGGGACCGCCGGCGGGACCGCGCTCAGCCTCGCCAAGCTCGGCGCCACCGTGCGGAGCGCCGGGGCCATCGGCGCCGACGCGACCGGTGACATGCTGGTCCAACTGCTCGGCAAGGCCGGGATCGACACCGGCTTCCTCGTCCGCCGCACCGACACCGCCACCTCGGCGAGCGTGCTGCCCATCCGTCCCAACGGCGACCGGCCCTCGCTGCACCTGCTCGGTGCCAACATCACCTACGGCGTCGACGACGTGCCCTGGGACGCCCTCGCCGAAGCCACTCATCTCCACCTCGGCGGGCCTGAGTTGATCGGTGTCGACGTCGCCGCGCGCATCCTGCACTTCGCCAAGGAGCACGGCGTGACGACCTCCGTGGACCTGCTCGCGCCCGGCGTCCTCGGCAGCTTCGAGCAGATCGCGGCGGCGCTGCCGTACGTCGACCACCTCCTCCCCAACGACGACCAGGTACTCGGCTTCTCCGGTGAGGACGACCTGGTGGCGGGCGCGAAGAAGCTGGTCGGTGCCGGCGCCGGGCTGGTCGCGGTCACCCGGGGCGGAGACGGCGCGCTGCTGGTCACCGCCGAGGGCGCCGAGCCGGTCCCCGCCTTCGAGGTCGACGTCGTGGACACCACCGGCTGCGGCGACGCCTTCTCGGCCGGATTCGTCTACGGCATCGGACTGGGCCGCACCCCGCACGACTCCGCCGTCCTCGGCAACGCCGTGGCGGCACTGGTCGCCCAGGGCCTCGGCAGCGATCACGGGGACTTCGACCTCGCCGCGGCCGACGCGTTCGCGGCGACGGCCGCCAGGCGTGCGTAGGAGAGGTGTCGGACCTGCGTGGAACGTGACGTCGGCCACGGTCGTCCCGGACGCCCGAGAGGTACCTTCCGTCCCTCGAACCACTGAAATCCTGCGGATATCCACTCGTCCCGGGCGTCTGTGTTCGGACAGAGTCCGGCAACAGCTCGGTTAATAACTGCTCGCTAGTTGGTTACCGGAGAGTGAGCGGGCCATGATGGCCCCATGACGTTGGCCTCGCGCGCTCTGGCGCAACTGGCGACCTGGCCCGACCTGACCCAGGCCGTACCCAGCTGCGGTCTGGGGCAGGCCGTGAGTTCGGTGGAGGGCGAGATCGCGCACTTCCACTCCGAGCGCGATGTGGACCTGCGTCTGACGGCCCACGCCATCCGGCACTTCGCCAAGGACCTCAGGAGCACGGGAGCGATCCGGATCGTCCCGGGTTCGCAGTGGGTGACCATACGCCTCGACGCCGCGAGCGACGTCGACCTGCTGCTCACCCTGGTGAGCGTGGCCCTCCAGGCCCACCAGAGCTGGCCCGACCCGGCCGACCGGCCCGTGTTCGGCTGCAACGACCAGCGGGGCGCGGGATTCGTCAGCGCGGACACCAGCGGGATGTGACCGGGAGCGGGGTCACCGGGGCGTACGGCGTCACACGGTCAGGACCCGGATCCCCGCCTCCTCGAACCGGCGCACCGCCTCCGGCGCCGCCGCCGTGTCCGTGACCAGCGTGTCCACCAGTTCCGCCGCGCAGATCCGGGCGAACGCCCGCTCGCCCAGCTTGCTGGAGTCGGCGGCGACGATCACCCGGGCCGCACGCTCGCACAGCAGCCGGTTGACCGCGGCCTCCGCCTCGTCATGGGCCGACGCCCCGTGCGTGACGTCGAAGCCGACCACCCCCAGCACCGCCACATCCAGGGTGATCTGACCCAGCACCCCGTCCGCGAGCGGCCCGATGAGTTCGTATGACTGCGGGCGCGCCACCCCGCCCGTCACCACGATCTTGAACTGGGGCCGCACCGCGAGCTCGTTGGCGATGTTGAGCGCGTTCGTGACGATCGTCAGCGCCGGTGCACCGGTGGCCAGGTCGCCCCGCACCGCCAGGGCACGGGCCACCTCCGTGGTGGTCGTGCCGCCCGTCAGCCCCACCGCCTCGCCCGGCGCGACCAGGTCCGCCACCGCCTTGGCGATCCGCTGCTTCTCCGAGGCCTGCCGGGCCGTCTTGTAGCGCAACGGCAGCTCGTACGACACCCCGTGGACCACCGCGCCGCCCCGGGTGCGCACCAGCATCTGCTGCTCGGCGAGCTGGTCCAGGTCCCGGCGGATGGTGGCCGCCGAGACCGCCAGCTCGGCCGCCGCCTCCTCGACGTCAAGGCGGCCGCGCTCGACCAGCAGCTCGAGCAGTGCCTTCCAGCGGGCGTCGCGCGACATCCGCCGCCTCCGTTCCTCGATCTTCCGGTGACCCTAGCGCACCTGACTTTGGGCGAAATGCTTGATTGTGATTGAAAGATGGCTCTATCTTGCAAGAACAATCACGTTGTCGCCCAGGGGAGGGACAGTGGTATGTCACATACCGCCAAGGAGCTGAACAGCCAGCCCGAGTGCTGGATACGAGCCGCCACCGAGGCCACCCGCCAGACACACGCGCTCCCGGCCCCGGGCGAGCGGGTGGCGATCGTCGGCTGCGGCACCTCCTACTTCATGGCCCAGTCCGCTGCCGTACTGCGCGAGTCCGCGGGGCACGGGGAGACGGACGCCTTCGCCGCCTCGGAGTTCCCGCACGGGCGGTCGTACGACCGGGTGCTGGCCCTCACCCGGTCCGGCACCACCACCGAAGTGCTGGACCTGCTGGGCGAGTTGAAGGGACGTGTGCGCACCACAGCGATCACCGCCGACCCCGGCACCCCCGTGACGTCGGCCGCCGACGACCTCGTCGTCCTGGACTTCGCCGACGAACGCTCCGTCGTCCAGACCCGGTTCGCGACCAGCGCGCTCACCCTGCTCCGCGCCCACCTCGGCCTGCACACCGACGCCGTGGTCGCCGACGCCCGCACCGCACTGTCGACTCCCCTGCCACCGGGGCTGGTCGAGTGCGCCCAGTTCACCTTCCTCGGACGCGGTTGGACCGTCGGACTCGCGAGCGAGGCCGGACTCAAGATGCGCGAGGCCTCGCTGTCCTGGACCGAGGCCTACCCGGCGATGGAGTACCGGCACGGCCCGATCAGCATCACCACCCGTGCCACCGCCACCTGGATGTTCGGCCCGGCCCCCGCCGGACTGGCCGAACAGGTCGGCGCCATCGGGGGACTGTGGATCCAGGGCGCCCTCGACCCGCTCGCCGAACTGGTCCGCGCCCAGCGTCTCGCCGTCGCCGTCGCCGCCGCCCGGGGTCTCGACCCGGACCGGCCGCGCCATCTCACCCGCTCGGTGATCCTCACCCCGTCCGGCGAGGAGTGAGCGTGCCCCTCGCAGCCACCGGTGCACTGCTGACCCGGGCCGCCGAACTCCGGTCCGCCGTCGCCGCGTTCAACGTCATCGGCCTGGAACACGTGGAGGCCGTCATCGCCGGCGCCGAGGCCGCCGGTTCGCCCGTCGTCCTCCAAGTCAGCGAGAACGCCGTCAAGTTCCGCCGCGGCCGGCTCCTCCCGCTGGCCCGCGCCGCCACCGCAGCCGCCGAACGCGCCCATGTGCCCGTCGCGCTGCACCTCGACCACGTCCTGGGCGACGACCTGCTCCGCCAGGCCCCCGCCGCCGGGTTCAGCTCGGTGATGTACGACGCGTCCCGGCTGCCTTACGCCGAGAACCTCGCCGCGACCGCGGCCGCCGTCGACTGGGCACACGCCCAAGGCCTGTGGATCGAGGCCGAGTTGGGTGAGGTCGGCGGCAAGGACGGTCGGCCGGCACTGGACGCGCACGCACCCGGGGCACGTACCGACCCCGCCGAGGCACGGGACTTCGTCGCGGCCACCGGTGTCGACGCGCTGGCCGTGGCGATCGGCAGCGCGCACGCCATGACCACCCGCACCGCCGCCCTCGACCACGACCTGCTCGGACGCCTCTCGGCAGCCGTGCCGGTCCCGCTCGTCCTGCACGGCTCCTCCGGCGTCCCCGACGAGGGACTGGTCGCCGCGGTGGCCGGCGGCATCGCCAAGGTCAACGTCGGCACGGCGCTCAACATGGCGATGACCGCGTCCGTCCGCCGTTTCCTCGCGGACCGTCCCGAGGCTGTCGACTCCCGTACGTACCTCGGCGTCGGCCGGGAGGCGATGGCCCGGGAGGTGACCAGGATCATCGGTGTGCTGGCGGGTGCCGCCGGGACTACCCGCGCTTGACCGCCTTCAGCACCACGAACTTCGGGTCGCTCGCGACCAGTTGACTGTTGCCGAACAGGCGGCGCAGCGTCACGTGGTAGCCCAGGTGCCGGTTGCCGATCACCCACAGCTCGCCGCCCGGCCGCAGTGCCCGCTTCGCCCCGGTGAACATCCGCCACGCCGTCGCGTCTGTGGTCGCCTGATGGGAGTGGAACGGCGGGTTGTTCAGCACCACGTCCACGCTCCCGGCCGCGACCCCGGCCAGCCCGTCCCCGACCCGGAACTCGGCATGCCCGGGAACCCCGTTGGCCTTGTAGGTGGCCTCCGCGGAGGCCACCGCCTGGAACGACTCGTCCACGAACAGCACCTCGGCCGTCGGATCGGCCAGCGCCACCGCCGTACCCACGACCCCGTTCCCGCACCCCAGGTCCACGATCCGGCGGCCCCCCTCGGGCAGATGCGCCAGGAAGAACCGCGTCCCGACGTCGAGCCGGTCGGCGCAGAAGACACCCGCGTGGTTGACGACCGTACGCCCGGAGACCGCGCCGATGCCGTCGGGCAGTGCGTAGCTGTACGGCCACGGATTCTCCGGGCGCGCGAGCGCCGGATCCGGCGTGCAGTGGATCAGCCGGGCCTTCTGCTCGGCCAGCGAGGTCCGGGTCGGTCCGATGATCCGCTCGAACAACCGGAGCGTCGAGGTGTGGATCTCCTTGACCATGCCGGTGCCGATCACGACCGTGCCGGCGTGCACGGCGGGCGCCAGCCGCAGCAACTGGTCCTCAAGGAGTGCCAGGCTCTTCGGCACCCGCACCAGCAGCATGTCGACCCGCTCCGGCGGCGGATCCTGGGTGGTCAGCAACTGCACCGCGCCCGGCTCGACACCCGCGCGCGCCAGGTTCACGCGGGTCGCCTCCTGACTCAGGTACGAGTCGGTGATCTGCACCGGCCGGTGCTCGGCCAGTGTCGTGACCAGCGCTCCCCAGCGGTCGCCGAGCACCACGACCGTGCCGGACAGTCCGATCCGCTCCCGGTCGAGATACCGCAGCAGGTACGCGTCGGAGGCGTCCCAGGCACGCAGCCGGTCGCGCGGATCCTCCGGGAAGCGGGACAGCTCGAACTCGCCCCAGGCAGTCGTCATACGGTCGCTCATCGTGCCTCCAGGCTAGCCGAACCGCAGCTCAGGCCTGGTCGGGCAGGATGGGGGGCATGGAGGATGAGCTGTTCCCGAGGGCGCGCGCCCGCATCGCGCCGGGCGCCGTGCACGTCCCCGACTGGCTGGACACGGACCGCCAGCGCGCGCTGCTCACCGCCTGCCGCGACTGGGCCCGGCCCCCGGCGGGCCTGCGCACGGTCCGCACGCCCGGGGGTGGCACGATGACCGCCCGCCAGGTCTGCCTGGGCTGGCACTGGTACCCGTACGCCTACGCCCGCACGGCCGTCGACGGCGACGGCAGCCCCGTGAAGCCGTTCCCGGCGTGGCTCGGCGAACTGGGCCGCCGCGCGGTGACCGACGCAGCGGGCCCGGAGGCGGCCGGCGGATTGTCGTACGACATCGCACTGATCAACTTCTACGGCGCCGATGCCCGCATGGGCATGCACCGCGACGCCGACGAGAAGTCGGACGCGCCGGTGGTGTCGCTCAGCCTGGGGGACACGTGTGTCTTCCGCTTCGGGAACACGGAGAGCAGGGGCAGGCCTTACACGGACGTGGAGCTGCGGTCGGGGGACCTGTTCGTGTTCGGGGGCGAGTCGAGGCTCGCCTATCACGGAGTCCCGAAGGTGTATCCGGGCACGGGGCCCACGGAGCTGGGCCTGACCGGCCGCCTCAACGTCACGCTGCGAGAAAGCGGCTTTGAACGTGCCCCGGCTGTAGCGCCCCTTTAGGGGCGCGGGGCTGTATCGATATGCGGCTGCCGCCGCGTGGGCGCGACCAGCCCCGACGGCGCCGCACCTGCACTACGACCGCTCCTACGGATCATGGCAGACTCCCTCTCATGAGCGGCAAAACGGCCCCCGGCCCGACGGGGAACGGAACCTCGAAACCCCGGTTGGACCGAGGACGCGGCGCACTCGGCCCCGCACTGGAACTCGTGCACACCGGCCGCGCCCCCACCCGCGCGGTGCTCACCGCGGAGCTCGGTGTCACCCGGGCCACGGCCGGTGCCGTCGCCGCCGAGTTGGAGGCGCTCGGCCTGATCAGCGTCGACGCCCACCCGGGCGCGGCCGCCGGGTCGCAGGGCCGCCCCTCGCACCGGCTCGAGGTCGCCGAGAACGGTCCCGTCGCGCTCGCCGCGCAGGTCCACGCCGACGGTTTCCGTGCGGCGCTGGTCGGTCTGGGCGGCCGGATCGTCGCGACCGCCCCCGGCTGCGAGGCGGTCGACGCCGACCCGGCGAAGGTGCTCGGCTCGGTGGTCGAGGCGGGCGCCGACCTCCTGCGCACCACCGGCCTCCGCTGTGTCGGCGCCGGTCTCGCGGTGCCGTCCGCCGTCGCGGAACCGGAGGGCCTGGCCCTCAACCCCCTCCACCTGGCCTGGCCGGTGGGAGCGCCCGTGCGCCGGATCTTCGCGGAGTGCGTGCGGGCGGCCGGGATCACCGGCCCCGCGTTCGCGGGCAACGACGTGAACCTGGCCGCACTCGCCGAGCACCGGCACGGCGCCGGCCGGGGTGCCCGGGACCTGCTGTGCGTGGCCACCGGACACCGGGGCGTCGGCGGCGCCCTGGTCCTGGACGGCCGTCTGCACACCGGGAGTTCGGGCCTCGCCCTGGAGGTCGGCCACCTCGCCGTGAACCCCGAGGGCCGTCCCTGCCACTGCGGCAGCCGGGGCTGCCTGGACGTGGAGGCCGATCCGCTGGCCCTGCTGATCGAGGCGGGCCGCGAGCCCGGCCCCGAGGTGTCGCTGCTCCGGCAGGCCGAGGATCTGGTCCGCGACCACTACGCCGACCCGACCGTCCGCAGGGCCACCGAGGCCCTGATCGACCGGCTCGGCCTCGGCCTGGCGGGGCTCGTCAACATCCTCAACCCCGACCGCATCATCCTCGGCGGCCTGCACCGCACCCTCCTGGACGCCGACCCCGAGCGGCTCCGTGCGGTGGTCGCCGACCGGAGTCTGTGGGGCCAGAGCGGCAGTGTGCCGATCCTGCCGTGCACGCTGAGCCACAACAGCCTGGTAGGAGCGGCCGAGTTGGCCTGGCAGCCGGTGCTGGACGACCCGCTGGGGGCGCTGCGGTAGCGGCCTGCCACCGCAACGGCCCACCGCCGCCCGCCTACCACTGCGCCGCCCGGCTGCACAACGCCGCCACCAGCGGCCGTCGGAGGCCGGACCGGCGTACGCCCGTATCGGCACCCGCCGGTGGGGCCCGCGCTTGCTGGGGGCCTTCGAGCAGATCGTCCACCCGGTGGCTGAACTCACCGCGGAACAGGGTCTGTTGGCGCCGCCATCGGCACCCGCTCGGCCCATGAGACGCCGGCCGCCGCCGCGAGGCTCCGCCCGTCGGTGGACATCTCGGTGGTCTGAGGCGATCAGCGCCAGTCGACGGCGAAGGCCCGGGCCGGGTTGTCCGTGAGCATGCGCTCGACGTGCTCCCCGCCCAACTCGGCCGCCAGGCGCGGCCGCACCCGCCGCAGCACGTACGGCATCCCGGGCCCGCCGTCCACCGACCGGGCCCCCGCCACCACGGTGTCCCCGCCGAGCAGCAGCCGGTCCCCGAACCCGGCCTGGGCCAGGGCCAGTACGGCCTCCGGCATCCGCCAGTCGGTGGCGTGGTTGGCCCGGGACGGTCCGTCGAAGGCCAGCCAGCAGCCGGAGGCGGCGGCCTGCCGCTGCACGACGAGGTCGGGGGAGCGGTTGAGGTGGCCGAGGATCACCCGGTCGCCGGGGACGCCCAACTCACCGCAGAGCAGGTCGAGTACGTCGAGCGCGCCGGTGCCCAGCTCCAGATGGACGGCGATCGGCGCGCCCGTCGCGTGGTGGGCCTCGGCCGCCGCGGTCATGGTCCATCGGGCGTGTGCGTCGAGCTGGTGGAAGCCGCCCGCCACCTTGACCAGACCGGCGCGTACCCCGGACGTCCCGATGCCCTCGGTCAGTTCGGAGACGAAGACCTCGGCGAGCCGCCCGCGCAGCCCGTCGAGCGACTCCGGGGCGTAGTGCGCCGCCTGGTGCAGTCCCGTCGCGCAGACCACGTGCACACCGGCGGCCCGGGACAGCAGCGGCAGATCGGCGGCCCGCCGCCCCATCCCGTACGGCGTCCACTGCACGACGGCCGCCCCGCCCGCAGCCCGGAACGCCGCCAGCTCGGCCCGAGCGGCGCCCGCGTCGTTCAGCTCCTGCCCCGGCAGCCGGGGCTGCGGAGGAAGAGGTGGTCGTGCGCGTCGCAGACCCCCAGGTCCGGCGGCCGGATGTCGCCGAGGACCGTACGGACGCTGCTCACCACTGCGTTCACCACTGCCGCCCGCGCGGCAGTGCTCCGCGCCCCGGCTCCGACAGGTGCAGTACCTGGAAGACATCGCCCTCGGCCTTGGGCGTGTCGTGCTCCCAGAGCGAGAAGTGGACCAGCTCCCAGGCGCCCGTGTCCACGGCGGACGCCGCCAGCACGGCACCGTCTTCGGCTGCCAGCCGCGCTGTCTCGTCCGCCGCCTCCGCCATGAAGGCGGCCAACTCCACACCGTCCGGCACCGGTTGCCGCCGTCGCACGGCGAGCGCGGCCGGGGAGCCGGCGGCGGTGCCCTCCTCGTAGGCCAGGCCCGTCCACTGCCGTATCCGCGGCCGCCCGAAGTCGTCGACCGGCCCCTGGAAGGCGCCTCCCCAGAGGAAGCCGTTCATGCCCGGCACGGTGTTCCAGAGGTAGAACGGCCCGTACTGGTTCACCGGCGAGCCGTGAAGTCCCCGCTCGCGCACGAGGTAGGTCTTCACACCGAGGCCGTCCCAGTCGTCCAGCAGATGCCCTGCTCGGGCGACGCGGGCGCGGATGACCCCCATGTCGTAGTCCGCGGGCAGGGTGAACTCGTACTGCATGGCGTGCATGGCGCTCGTCCCCTCTCAGGCCGGGTAGTCGGTCACGTGCTCATGCCACTCGACGGTCGTGCCGTCCTCGGCGGCCTCCACGACTGCGAGATGCGTCATGAAGCTGCGCGGCCCGGCGCCGTGCCAGTGCCATTCGTCCGGCTCGATCCACACCGTGTCGCCCGCGCGGATCGTCTCCGCCTCGCCACCCCTGCGCTGCACCAGCCCCTCACCTTCGAGGACGTGCAGCACCTGGCCGTGCGGATGCCGGTGCCAGGCGGTGTGCGCGCCGGGCGCGAAATGGACGCTGAACATGCGCAGCCGGGACGGTGCTGCGGGCGCGGCGATCTCGTCCAGCCACACCGTGCCGGTGAAGTTCTCCGCCGGGCCCCGCAGGGTGTCCGGGTGCTTCCTGGTGATGTGCACGTACGTCAACTCCTCAGCAGGGACAGCAGTCCGCGCACGCCGGCGTCGAACGCGGCCGGGGATCCGGACGCCCGGGCGAGCACATAGCCGCCCTGGACGGTCGCGAGCACGGTCGCGGCGATCTCCTCGCCGTCCACGCGGGGCCCGAACTGCCCCTGCTCCTTGCCCTCTTCGACGATCCCGGCGATCAGCTCCAGGATCCGGTCGAGCGTCTCGTCGACCGGCGCGCGCAGTTCGTCGTTCGCGATGATGTCCGGGTCCATCGTCAGCCGTCCGACCGGGCAGCCGCGCAGGACGTCGCGTTCGCGCCGCAGATACGCCTCGATCCGCTCGTACGGCGTGCCCGGCCCGGTGAGCAGGGCCTCGGCGGTGGCCAGCAACTCCTCGGCGGTCCGCCGGATCGCGGCCAGCGCCAGGTCCTGCTTGCCCTTGAAGTGGTGGTACATGCTGCCCTGGCCGGCGCCCGCGCGCTCCAGGATGGCCTTGGGGCTGGTGCCGACGTAACCGCGCTCCCACAGCAGCTCGCGGGTGGACTCGATCAACCGCTCCGACGTGCTCATACGGCGACTGTACATACTAGTAGTTACAGAATGCCAGTCCTTTCCGGAGCAGGACGCCAACCGCCGTCTACTCCCCGGGAGGTACGGCCACTGCCGTCGGCTGCACGACGACCCGGCCCCCTCCCGGCGGTCAGTCTCGATGTGTCACAACGAGACCTGGGGAGTTGAACCGATATGCAGACCCTGGCGAACTGGGACGGCGGGCCCGGCCCGTGGATCCTGTTCTTCCCGCTGATCTGGGCGGCCGTCGTGATCGGCGTCGGCACGTTCCTGCGCCGCGCCGCATGGCGCGGCCGCGGCGGACCCTGGCGTCCGACGGATGCCGGTCGCCCCTCCGGAGACTCACCGCTCGCGGTCCTCGGCCGCCGCTTCGCCACCGGCGAGATCGACGAGGACGAGTACTGGCGCAGGCTGTCCGTCCTGGAGGAGCACTTCGGCCGCATCGGCAAGGGCGGTGCCGCATGAAGCACCAGCGCTGGAGAAGGGACTCGGCGAGGAGACTCACCGCCCGCTCAACTGGCCACAGCCGAGCGGGCGGGAGCGTGTGCGGCACCGGGGACGGCGGCGGTCGCATGTGCGGTGGCCGGGGCGCCGGCGGTCGCATGTGCGGGCGTGGGTGCCCCGGCGGTCGCGGGTGCCGGCTCGGCGATCCGGCGGGGTGCCGGTTCGGCGGCCCGGCGCTGCGGGCGAGCCGTCTTCGGCGCGGCCGTCGGCGCGGGCAGGGTGAACCACACGACCTTGCCGTCGTCGTGCGGCCGTACTCCCCAGCTCTCGCTGACCGCGGCCACCATCGCGAGCCCGCGCCCGCAGGTGGCCATGGGTGCGATCTCCGTGCCGTCCTCGACCACCGGCAGGCGCGGATCGTGGTCACGGACCGACACCGTGAGGCGGTCGAGCTGGAGCTCGATCTCCACGGTGCAGTTCTTGTCGGGCTGGGCGTGCCGGTGGACGTTGGTGAGCAACTCCGTCACACCGAGCGCGGCCCGGTCGATCAGCGGGTCGAGATGCCAGTAGCGCAATTGCGCAGATACGATTCTGCGGACCTGGCCTATCCGCGAGGGCAATGCTTGGAGCTCCACCGAGCAGTGTCTGCTTGGGTGTTTGATCACGGCTGCGACTCCCCGACGTGAGGCCCGGAAGAACACGGAGAACGGATCCAGCAGGGCGCCGCCGTCCACGGGGCCGCCTGCTGTCGTGGCCGGCGGGCTGGTTCGCAGCGTTATCGCCGGTAAACCCAGAGTGACGTGAGACAAGCGTGACCCAGTGCGTACGGTCCCGCAACTCGCCGTGGCTCAGCGGTCACGTCCCGCAGGCCCGAGCGGCTCAGCGGTCATGCCGGGCGGCCCGCTGTACCGCCTCGATGAAGCGGCGCGCCGCCGGCGGACCGGGCTCGCCCGGCGCCGGATCGTGGTCACCCAGAGTGAGTGAGTAGCGCTGGCCGTTGAGGTCGGCCAGGGCCCGGTCCTCCGACGCGAACCACGGCTTCGAGGCCCGTACCGCCTGCACGGGTGCGCTGTCGATCTCGCTGCCGTAGCTCGTCAGCAGCTGCAGCCTGCCGTCCCTTATCCGGACCTGCCCGGCCCGGGTGAGCGAACGCAGCCGCTTGTCGATCCGCACGCCCGTCGCCGTGAACTCCGGCTCCGCCATCCTGCCCCGCCCCTTTTCGAGTACCTCGGACACCGGTCCGGAAGCTTGTGGCCCCGGCCGGCGCGCTCCGGCTCGTGTCGTGCTCCAGTGTGCGCCCCCGTTCGAGACGTTCGTCCCGTCCGGTGGCAGTCTGCCCGCCCTCGGCGCGGAGCACCAGTACGCACGACCCGCCGGTCGGGGGGCGCTCGGAGCACTCGCCGCAATGCGCCCCCGAAGCGTTCACGCCACTGGTCGCTGCTGTTCCCCAGGGGTGCCTTTGAGACGCCCAAAGATGCGTTTATGCAGGTGAGAAGCGTGCGGAAGGTGTTTATGATCGGTGCGTCGGCCGCGTTCGGACGCCGTCGGCGCGAAGCGTAAGGAGTCCTGCCGTGAGCACCACCCCGCAGATCCGGACCGGCGCCACCCTCGATGTCGACCGCAGCGACGCCGCCGGTCGCGACTGGCTCAAAGAAGCAGTACGCAAGGTCCAGGCGGACGCGAACCGCTCGGCGGACACACACCTGCTGCGCTTCCCGCTGCCCGAGGCCTGGGGGATCGACCTGTATCTCAAGGACGAGTCGACACATCCGACCGGAAGCCTGAAGCACCGGCTGGCCCGCTCGCTCTTCCTCTACGGCCTGTGCAATGGCTGGATCCGGCCGGGCCGCCCGGTGATCGAGGCGTCCAGCGGCTCGACGGCCGTCTCCGAGGCGTACTTCGCCAAGCTGATCGGTGTGCCGTTCATCGCCGTCATGCCGCGCACCACCAGCGCCGAGAAGTGCCGGCTCATCGAATTCCACGGCGGGCAGTGCCACTTCGTGGACGACTCCCGGAAAATGTACGAGGAGTCGGCGCGCCTCGCGGTGGAGACCGGCGGCCACTACATGGACCAGTTCACCTACGCCGAACGCGCCACGGACTGGCGTGGCAACAACAACATCGCCGAATCCATCTTCCGCCAGCTGGAGTTGGAGCGGTTCCCGGAACCGGCGTGGATCGTCGCCACGGCGGGGACCGGCGGTACGTCCGCGACGCTGGCGCGCTATGTGCACTACACCCAGCGCGACACCCGGATCTGTGTCGCCGATCCCGAGAACTCCTGTTTCTTCGAGGGCTGGACCACCGGCGACCCGGACGTCACCTGCGACTGCGGGTCCCGGATCGAGGGCATCGGGCGGCCGCGGATGGAGCCGAGCTTCGTGCCCGGGGCCATCGACCGCATGATGAAGGTGCCGGACGCGGCCAGCGTGGCCGCGGTGCGGGCGCTGGAGCAGGCGATCGGACGGAAGGCGGGGGGTTCCACCGGGACCGGGCTGTGGAGCGCTCTGAAAATCGTCTCGGAGATGGTGGCCGAGGGGCGGCAGGGGAGCGTGGTGACACTCCTGTGCGACCCCGGCGACCGCTACCTCGACAAGTACTACTCGGACAGCTGGCTCGCCGAGCAGGGCCTGGACATCGCGCCGTACACGGCGGCGATCGAGTCGCTGCTGGAGACGGGAGTGTGGCGCGGCTGAGCCGCTACTGCGAAAGGCGCCGGTCCAGTTCGGTGACCGCGCCCCGGAAGGCCCGGCCAAGGCCCGCGCGTGCCACTCTGACGGCCAGGCGGAACGGCGCCGTGCCGTCCACGGCGAAGGTCCACTGCACGCGGGTGCCGCCGCCGGACGGCACGAGCCGCCACTCCTCGGCGATGGCGTGCGCGCCGGGCGCGTTGGTCAGGTCGACCCGGTAGGCGTACACCTCGGCCTCCTTGGCCGCGATGATCGTCTCCCGGAAACGCCCGCCGCCCTTGAGCCGGACGGCGCGCCCGGCACCGTCGTCGACGGACTCGGCGTGGGTCACCGCGGCGAACCACTCCGCCCAACCGGGTACGTCGTCGTTGAGCGCGTGGAAGACCCGCTCGGGTGGCGCGGACATCTCCCGCGCGAAGACCAGACGTACGGGCGCGGTCTCGACGAAGTCGAGCCCCACGGGGCGCAGACGGCGCGTCATGGACGAGAACCCCCTTGGCCGAGAAGGCGGTTGACCGGCTCCGCCACGATAACTGGCGGCCCGTCAGATGTCTGTACCGTCGTCGCGATCAGGCCTCCGGCTCGCCCGCCACCACCAGCCGGCGCAGATGCTCCGAGATCTCCGCACGTGCCGCGGCCGGCAGGCCCGCGTCCGTGACCAGCGTGTCGACCTGCTCCAGCTTGGCGAACGAACTCAGGCCCACCGTGCCCCACTTGGTGTGGTCGGCGACCACCACGACCCGCCGGGCCGACTGCACCAGGCGGCGGTTGGTCTCCGCCTCCGCGAGGTTCGGCGTGGACAGGCCGGCCTCGACCGATATGCCGTGCACGCCGAGGAAGAGCAG
Organism: Streptomyces sp. NPDC058457; assembly: GCF_042720695.1. Lineage (NCBI taxonomy): Bacteria > Bacillati > Actinomycetota > Actinomycetes > Kitasatosporales > Streptomycetaceae > Streptomyces > Streptomyces sp. NPDC058457. The sequence continues at coordinate 26,180 of NZ_JBHXLU010000042.1, forward strand.
ATCGAAGTGGAGCGCCGCGATCGCCTGATCGGCCACCGGGCCCACCAGGGAGTCGGACGGGGTGCGCACCCCACCGGTCAGCACCACCGTCGCCGCGCCCTGGCGCTGCCCCGAGACGCGCTGGGCCGCATGGAAGACGTCCGCGACCCGCACCGAGTTCGTCACCACGGTCAGGTCGGGGACCTCCAGGAGATGATGGGCCAGCGCGTACGTCGTCGTACCGCCGGACAGCGCTATCGCCGTACCCGGTACGACGAGTTCGGCGGCGGCCCGCGCGATGTCCTCCTTGGCGGTCAGCTCCAGCCCCGACTTGGCCTCGAACCCCGGCTCGTGCGTGCTCGCCTCGACCACCGGCACCGCGCCGCCGTGCACCTTCTCCAGCACGCCCTGCCGGGCCAGCGCGTCCAGGTCCCGGCGTACGGTCATGTCCGACACGCCGAGCTTGCGGGTCAGCTCGTTGACCCGTACGCCGCCCCGGCGCCGGACCTCGTCCAGGATCAGGGCGCGGCGCTGCTCCGCGAGGAGGTTCTGGTTCTCGCTCACGTACGCTCCGGTCCTCTCGCCTCAAGCCGTCCGACACGCCCTGCGTACCAGCCCCGACCAGGACATTCCATCCGGCTTCGGTGCGCGGGCGCCCCATCCTTTCACGGGACCACACAGGTTGCGCCACTCCCTGTGTCGGCGCACACACGTCATTTGGTCACCACGTGTTGCACTGGGTTTCACACACAACGGGGAGATTCAGTGGCGAGTGGTGTGCGTCACACCGGAATCGGCGATCCTGAAACCCGCACGGACACAGACCATCGGCGCGTCACGGGGGAAGTGCGAGAAGAGTGGAACGCGCACAGGAACGCACCGCCGGCGGTCCCGCCGAGCGGCCGGCGGTGACGGAGACCGCGCCCGCCGACCGGACCAAGACTGCGAAGACCGATCCCGCGGACCGGACCACGACCGCGAAGCCCGACCCGGCCGAGCGGCCCGCCGCACCGGAGATCGACCTGGAGCTCCTGGTCCACGGCGTCGGCGGCACCACGCCCGGGAAGATGCTCGACGATCCGCGCACGGTGCGGATCACCGGCGACGACACCGCCGCCGTCTTCCGGCGGGCCGAGGACGTCGACGCCGAGTCCCGGCCCGGCGACTACCGCGACCGGCCGGTGCCCGAGGCGTACGTCTGGTGCAACCTCACCTCCGGCAACGCCTCCCGGGCGTTGTGGCTGCTGCTCCTGCCGTTCATGGTGGTCAACCTCGCCCACTGGATGCGCCCCGCCGCCCAGGACCGGCCGCGCACCGTCCGCTTCTACGGCCTGCTGGTCCGGCTCGCCGGGCTCACCCTCACGGTGCTGCTGGTCGCCGCCGCCTGCGAGGTCGCCCTGGACCTCGCCGCCTGGCAGTGCGCGGGCGTCACCGCCTGCGCCGGCCGGCACTCCTGGCTCGGCTTCCTGTCACCCGCCGGCTCCGCGGGCGGCTGGTGGAGCGCACCCGGACGCCGGCTCGCGCTGGCCGCCCTGGTGCCCACCGCCCTGACCGGCCTGCTCTGGTACCTCTCGCACCGCACCTGGAGCGCCTACGAGTCCACCAGGCCGCCGGACCACGACCCCGAGCCCGGCCGCACCGCTCTCGGCAGCCCCGGCTTCTGGTACGGGCGCCGGCTGGTCGCCCGGCTGCGCGCCGCCCACACCGCCGCAGGCCTGCTCACCGTCGCCGCCGCGGTCCTCGCACCGGCGGCCTCCTTCGACCGCAGGCAGGGCGGAGCCGCCGTACTGGACACGATCGGGTGGCTGCTGACCGGTGCGCTGACCGCCGGGGCCCTCGCCGCGGTGTGGGTGGTCTGCCGCCGGGGCCGCAGCGAGAACCGCCTCGACCGGGCACTGGACCGGCGTCTCGTACGACGCCTGCCGCTCGGCGCGCTGGCCCTGCTGCTGCTCGTGGTGGTGTACGCCGGCTGGTCCCGCCCGGGGTGGCACTCCGCGGGCCGGCTCGCCGGGGACACCACCTTCGGCGGTCTGGCACTGGCCCAGGGCGTGCTGGTGATCGTCCTCGCGGCCGTCGCCCACGACCTGCACCGCCGGCTGCCCGATCCGCGTGCCGCGATCCGCGGACTCGGCGGGCCCGCGGTCGCGCTGCTCGCCTGCGCACTGGGCGGGGTGATCTCGGGCGGGGTCGCCCAGCGGGTCTCCGACTGGCTGGACGGCACCGGCACCTCCATCGCCGGACCGCCGGTACTGCTGACCTGGCAGGCATCGGTGATCCCGCCGGTTCTCGTCGTGCTGCTCGCCGCGGTCGCCTGGCTGTCCTGGCACACCTCGCGGCTCAGCCGCGCGGAACGCACCGCCGTCGCCCTCGGCCACCCCGGGGAGCCGGAGGACGCGGCCCGCAGCCGCCGTATCGCCCGGGTCCGGGCCATGGCCGTCCTCACCGACCGGGCGCCGCTGGTCGTCACCGTGCTGGGCGCCGCCACGCTGGTGCTGGGCGCCGGGGCGCTGGTGGGCGCGCTGGCCACCGGGGAGACCCCGGACACGGCGGCCGGCCGGACCCACACCCTGGTGCACGGCGCGGCCGAGGCCTCCCAGGCGCTCGGCTCCTGGCTGGTCGGGCTCGGCTTCCTACTCTTCGTCACCTGGGGCCGGCGTGCCTACAAGGACGCCGCCGCGCGGCGCACCATCGGCATCCTCTGGGACGTCGGCACCTTCTGGCCGCGCGCCGCCCACCCCTTCGCCCCGCCCTGCTACGCCGAGCGCGCGGTCCCCGACCTGACCTGGCGGATGGACACCTGGACCCGCCGCACCGGCGGCAGGCTGGTCATCTCCGGCCACTCCCAGGGCAGCGTCCTCGCCGCGGCGGCGGCCTGGCAGCTGACCCCGGCGGTCCGCAGACGGGTCGCCCTGCTGACGTACGGCTCCCCGCTGGAGCGGCTGTACGGCCGCTGGTTCCCGGCCCACTTCGGTCCCGCCGAACTCGGCTCCCTGCACCGCGAGGTCGCCTGCTGGCGCAACCTCTACCGCCTCACCGACCCCATCGGCGGCCCCGTACGGATCGCCGACGGCGACGGCCCGCAGGTCGACCACACGCCCCTGAAGGACCCGCTCGCCTACGGACGCACTCCGGGCCACCCGCTTCCCGCGCCGATCCTGGGCCACTCCGACTACCAGGCGGACCCGGTCTTCGCCGAGGAACGGGAGCGGCTGCTGGCCCGGCTGCGCCCGGAGCTGCCCGGGCAGCGGCCGCAACCGGGCGGCTGATCAGGCGACTTCGGGGAGGTCCGGCGCGTACAGCAGCGTCAGGTCGTCGGTGGTCGGGTCGGCGAGCTGGGCGACCCGGCTCGCATGCCGCTCCACCATCGCCTCGAAAGTCTGGCGGGCGGTACGGCCGTTGCCGAACGCGGGGCCCTTCGGGAGCACCGTGAAGTACGTCAGCAGCGCCTCGGGCGTGCCCGGCGCCAGCCGGTACTCGTGCTCGTCGGCCTGCTGCTCCACGATCCGCAGCAGCTCGTCCGGGCCGTAGTCGCTGAAGGTGATGGTCCGGGAGAAACGCGACGCCACACCGGGATTGACCGAAAGGAAGCGCTCCATCTCCTCCGTGTAGCCCGCGACGATCACCACCACGGCGTCCCGCTGGTCCTCCATCAGCTTCACCAGCGTGTCGATGGCCTCCTTGCCGAAGTCCCGCCCGGCGTCCTCCGGCGAGAGCGCGTACGCCTCGTCGATGAACAGCACCCCGCCGTGGGCCCGCTGGAAGGCCTCCTGGGTGCGGATCGCCGTGGAACCGATGTGCTCGCCGACCAGGTCGACCCGGGACACCTCGACCAGATGACCCTTCTCCAGCACCCCGAGGGAGGCGAGGATCTCGCCGTAGAGCCGGGCGACCGTCGTCTTGCCGGTGCCGGGGGAGCCCGTGAACACCAGGTGCCGCTTGACGGAGGCGGCCTTCAGACCGGCCTGCTGGCGGCGCCGGCCGACCTCGATCATGTCGGTCAGCGCACGCACCTCGCGCTTGACGCTGTCCAGGCCGACCAGCGCGTCGAGCTCCCCGAGCACGGCCTTCGAGGTCCGCACCGGCTCCTCGGGCGCGGCGGGAGCGAGGAGCGGTTCCTGCTCGGTGCTGCGCTGGCCGGGGATCGCGCCCAGCAGGCCGGGGGACTGGTACGAGGTCTGTACGACCGTCTCGCGTGCCTCGGGCGGCCGCAGGCTGCCGCTCTCGTCGCTGGTGCAGTCCTCCACCACCGGGCCGGTGCCCGAGCCCGCGTCCGGACCGCCGTCCGCGAACTCGTAACCCCCGCGCGCGCACCGCTCCGTGCGGCACCTGCGCAGCGTCGTACGGCAGCCGTCGATCACATGGAAGCCGTAGCCGCCGCTGCCGGTGACCCGGCAGTTCTGGAAGGTGCCGCGGCCTCCAGCCGACACGTAGAAGCCCGCCTCGGCCGGGGAGTCCACCGTGCAGCGCTCGATGGTGGGGTCGGCGCCCTTGGTGACGATCACACCGGTCTGGGTGCCGTCCACCGTGCAGTTGTTGAGGGTGCCGCCGCTGCCGTGGTCGCGGAACCAGGCGCCGGTGGCCGCGTCCCGGATCCGGCAGTCGTCGAGCTGCGCGGTGGCGCCGTCGCTCACCGACACCGCCGTGTTGCGCACCTGGGAGAGGTCGCTGTCGACGACGTCCGCGCGGGAGCCGCGGTCCAGCACGAACAGGGCGTCCGGCACGTCGTGCACCCGGCAGGAGTCCAGGACCACGGTGGCGCCGTCGCTGACCCACACCGCCGGATAGTCGCCCGTGCTGTCGAAGATCTCGCACTGGTTGGCGTCCACCCGGGTGCCGGGGTCCCACACCGACAGCCCGTTGCGCCCGAACTGACGCACGGTCGTCCGCGTCAGCGTCAGCACCGAACGCGAGCGCAGGTCGACCGCGTTCTCCGGGATGTCGTGGATACGGCAGTCCGCGAGGGTGAGTACCGCGTCGGTGTCCAGGGTGATCCCGTCGGCGGTGGTGCGGTGCACATCGCAGTCGGTGAGGTGCGCCGTCGCCCGCGCGGTGACCTGCACACCGGAGCCGCGCACCTCGTAGATCTCGCAACCCACGGCTTCCAGCGCGGAGTTCTCCCCGGTGGCCGTCATGCCCGTGCCCGAGGCGTGGTGCACCCGGCAGCGCTCGAGCCGGGGGTGGCCGCCGCCGCGCACCGCCACGCCCGCCTGCCCGGCCGCCACGACCTCGCACTCCTCGAACACCCCGCCGCCGCCGTCGAGAACGGCGATGCCGATGCCCGCCGGGTTGTCCACGGTGCACCGCCGCACGGTCGGCCGGGCTCCGCCGCGCACCTCGATCCCGGCGGCGGACCGGGTGACGATCCGCACGTCCAGCAGCTCGGGAGTGCCCTCCTCGACCAGCAGCGCGGGTGCGGCCGCGTCCTGGCCCTCGACATGCAGGTCCTGTACGACCGCGGAGGCGCGCACGGTCAGCGGGACCCCGTCCGCGGGGGCGATCCGCACCGAGCCGGGCGAGCCCTCCGGCCCGCGCAGCGTCACCGCGCGCTGGACGACGAGGTTCTCCCGGTAGGTGCCGGGCGCGACCGTGAGGACGTCGCCGTCGGCGGCGGCCTCCAGGGCGGCGGCGAGCGAAGCGTACTCACCCGTGCGGCGCCGCCACCTCGATGTGCCGGTGTGCGTCACCTGGACCGTGCCCTGTGCCATGGCGTTGCCGTGCCCCCACCTCGTCGTACAGATCGCTCGCTCGCCTTCGGGGCGCCACCGCGGACGGTGCCCGGCCCCTGTGGTTCGCTCGCGCGCGGGTCGATGCCGAATGCGCTTCGGCCGGTCCACCGTAGCGTGCGCCGAGGTGGTGGGTTGACCAGAGACGGAAGGCGGTCAGCTGCCCGTGCCGGCCTTGCCCCAGTCCGGACCCGCCCGGTCCCAGGCCTGGTCCCAACGTGCGTACCTGCGACGGACCATACGCCAGACGATCATGCGCCTGACGCTCTCGACCAGCCCCGCGGTGAGCAGGGCCGCGCCGAACCCGGCCAGCACCGCGTGGGTCGTCGCCGTCACGGCGTCCAGCGGGCGGGCCGCTATCAGGCCGTGCTGGTCCGTCCAGACGTCGAAGTGGTCGCCCTTGTGCGGGGATTTGAGGGTCGTCAGGACCGGGCCGTGCTGCCGGGTGCCGTCCGGTGCGGTCCAGTCGGCGAGGACGCGGCTGCGGTTGTCGTGGGCGCTGGTGGCGTCGGGGTCGGGCTCCACCGGGGCGGCGCCCAGCTTGCGCACCACGGTGGCCATCACGAGATGCCGGTCGTGCTGCTGCTGCCGGACCGACCGCTGCAGGGCGCCCTGGGCGGCGGCGCCGACGAACGAGCCGAGCACCGGCGCGGCCACCACGATCAGCACCAGCGCCACCAGGGCCACCCAGGCCTCTACCAGGTCGGTCGCGCGGCGCAGCGGATTGCGCCGCCACCGCCACAGGCCGCGGATCGCTCGCACCGACCACCACCCCCTTCCCGCTCCGTGATAACCCCCGCCCGGTCCGTTCACCCGGGACCCGGGCCGAAGAGAGAGCGAAATCACCCCCGGCCGGGACTCTCATGAACTTCTCACGACCTCAACGACCGGGCCGCGGGCCTGGGTTCCCGCCCGGCGGTGGAGATCGCTCGACGCGCGGGATGCGCGGGATGCGGGGGATGCGGGGGATGCGGGGGAGGCTCGGACAGGACTGGACGGGGGCGAGGCCGGGGGACGCCGTTCGGCCCCCGGAATCTCAGTCGAGGACCCGGACCGGGTCCCCCACCCGGATCGTGCCGGGGGAGTGCGGCACCAGGTTCTGGCCGAAGACCAGCTGGTTGCCGAACCTGCGGTGCCGTGCCAGCGTCCGCAGCGGCTCCCTGCCGCGTTCGGCGGTGACCTGGTCGGTCGTGGTCACCACGCACCGCCCGCACATCTTCGCGACCCGGAACTCGACCTCGCCGATCGCGATCCGTCTCCAGTCGTCCTCGGCCCAGGCCCGCGTGGAGCGCACCACCACGTTCGGCCGGAACCGGTTCATGGGCAGCGGGCCCTCGTCGGCATGCTCGCCCTGCGCGACCAGGGAGTTGAGGGCGTCCAGCGAGGCCTGCGTGGTGACCAGCAGGGGATAGCCGTCGGCGAAGCTCACGGTCTCGCCCGGCAGTGCGTGGTCCGGGTCGATCGGGCGGCGCGTCGCGGGGGCGTCCATGTGGGCGAGGCGGACATCGGCCTCCAGATAGGCGCCGCACCACGCATGGGCCGCTTCCGCGGCGAGGACCGCCTCCACCTTCGTGCCGAAGAGGTCCACCGGCACCGTGACCCCCGGATCCGGGACCGGCACCGGCAGGGGTGTGCGCCCGGGCGCGGACAGACGTACGCCGCCACCGGGCAGCAGCTCGGCAGCGGCGAGCGCGAGGCGCGGTTGTACGCGCTGGGTGACGACCTTTCCCCCGTCGTCGATCAGAACCCAGCGTCGGTCACCGGCCAGCCCCCAGGGCTCCACGACGGCCTCCCGGGGCGAGAAGCCCCGGAGCGCCTTGACCGGGTGAACGTGAATCGACTGCAGTTCGGCCGTCCCCATGACGCCATCGTGCCAGGCGGCACGGACATCGGGGGGCGCCGATCAGTAGCCGCGGTACTGCTGCTGTTGCTGGTTGTTGTACGGGTCCTGGTACGGAGCCGCCGGCGCGGGGCGCGGAGCAGCCGGGCGCATCGCCTCGTAACCCGTGGCGCCCATCATCGGACGGGGCGGCTGCGGCTGCTGCGCGGGGTAGCCGCGCGGTCCCGTCGCCTGCTGGGGGATGTAGGCCGTGGGCGCCTGCTGCAGCGGCGCGGGCTGCTGCATCTGCTGCGGGTAGCCGTAGCCCGGGGCCGGCTGGGAAGGGCCCGCCGGGAGGGCGGGCAGTGCCGCCGGCAGCGCGGGCAGGTTGCTGAAGCTGCTGCCCGTGTCGTAGGCGGGCGGGACCCGGATCGGGGCGATCTGCGGGGTGCCCCGTTCGGCCACGAGCGAGTCGTAGATCGGAGTGTCCGGGAAGGAGGCGGAGTAGTAGCCGCCGCCATAGGTGGAGCGGGGGGAGGTCATGGCACATAAGTTAAGCCCACGATGTGCTGGTTGGGGAGACCGATAAGAGGGTTGTTTTCCGTGTCGGCAGTGACGCCGGATCCCCAATCCGAGCGAACTCGGCAAAAAAGGACGGCAATCAGCGTTCTGATCGTGTAAAGGCCGAGTTCCGAGCCGGTTACCTGCAGTTGGCCAGGGATCTTCCTGTGCCGCTCATGGGAGATCCCTGTCCCCGGGAATAGGTTGTGAGGGTAGGGATGACCTGGGACCGCCGGGGCGCGCCCGGCATGCCGACACATGATGGGGGCGGACATGTCAATGCCGAAAGGATCGAATACGCCGGTGCCGACCACGGCACTGCGGGTCGAATTGGGCTGGCGCTCCGGTCCGGGTGCCCCCGACGCGGACGCCTCGGCGCTGCTGCTGGTCGCCGGGAAAGTGCGCTCCGACGGCGACTTCGTCTTCTACAACCAGCCGGCGCACGCCTCGGGCGCGGTCCGGCACGAGGGCAAGCGCCGCTCCGGCGACCTGGTCACCGACACCCTTTTCGTCGACCTCGCGCGCGTGGAGCACCCGATCGAGCGGATCGTCCTCGCGGCCTCGGCCGACGGCGGAACGTTTGGGCAGGTCCTCGGCCTCTACGTCGAGGTCCGGAGCGCGGCGGACGGAGCTGTGGTCGCCCGGTTCGACAGTACGGGCGCCACGGTGGAGACCGCTTTCGTGCTCGGTGAGTTGTACCGCCGCCAGGGCGGCTGGAAGTTCCGTGCGGTGGGGCAGGGGTACAGCAGCGGGCTGGAAGGGCTCGCCACGGACTTCGGGATCACGGTGGACGAGCCGCAGCACCCGGTGCAGCCGCCCACGCCGCAGACCACCGCGCCGACCCCGGCTCCGGTCCCTGGTCCGGTCACTCCGCCGGCCCCCCGTCCGGTCACCGGGGCAGGGGCCGGCGGAGTGCCCTTCCCGCAGCACCCGGCGCCGACCTCCGCCGGCCTTCCCGTCCCGCCGCCCCCGCCGACCGCCACCGTGCGGCTGTCCAAGGTGACGCTCACCAAGGCGGCCCCCTCCGTCTCCCTGGCCAAACAGGGCGGCACCTCGGGCGCGCTGCGGGTCAACCTCAACTGGCAGGTCCGCAAAGAGCTCCCCGGCTGGGGCGGCCGACGCGGCGCAGCGAGCGCCCTCGACCTCGACCTGTGCGCCCTGTACGAGCTCGCCGACGGCCGCAAGGGCGTCGTCCAGGCGCTGGGCAACGCCTTCGGCTCCGTGAACCGGCCGCCGTACATCCACCTCGACGGGGACGACCGCACCGGTGCCGTGTCGAGCGGGGAGAACCTCACCGTCAACCTCGATCACAGGCAGGACTTCCGGCGCATCCTGGTCTTCGTGACGATCTACCAGGGCGCCTCGTCCTTCGCCGACCTGCACGCCACGGTCACCCTCCAGCCCCAGCACGGCGCCCCGGTCGACTTCTCCCTGGACGAGTGCACGGTTCCCTCGACCGTGTGCGCGCTCGCCCTGCTCACCAACACCGGCGGCGACCTGATCGTGCAGCGCGAGGCGCGCTACCTGGTCCCGGAGCGCGGGGTGAGCCCGCAGCGGACCGTCGACCGCGCCTACGGCTGGGGCATGAACTGGACGCCCGGCCGCAAGTGACGCGAAGGGCGGTCAGCCTTCGTCGGCGACCGTGCCGGGACGCGCGTACGTACGGCCCTTCCAGGCCGCCCCGCGCCCCCGGTAGTGCTGCACCGCCGAGTCGACCGTCATGAGGAGGTAGAGGAACGCGGTGAAGGGCAGCAGCGGGGCGAGCCGGAGCGGCTGCCGGTAGTAGCGGAGCATCGGTACGTACGTCACGGTCATCACCAGCCAGGCCGCGGCGCCGAGGAGCAGCGCCGCGGTGCTTCCGGTGACCGCCCCGGCCAGCACCGCCGCCGGTGGCACCAGGTACACCAGCGCGAGACCGGCGACCGTACCGAGGAGCAGCAGCGGGTTGTGCCGCAGCTGCGCGTAGGCGCTGCGGGAGACCATCCGCCACAGGTCGTGCAGGCGCGGATAGGGGCGCACGCTGTCCACCCGCTCGGCGAGCCCCAGCCAGATGTGCCCTCCGGTGCCCTTCACCGCGCGGGCGAGCGCCACGTCGTCGATCACGGCGTGCCGGATGGCGTCCGGGATGCGTGCCCGCTCCGCCGTGTCGGCGCGCAGCAGGACACAGCCGCCCGCCGCTGCCGCCGTGCGCGAGCCCTTCCGGCCGATCCGGCGGAAGGGGTACAGCTGGGCAAAGAAGTAGACGAAGGCGGGCACCACGAGCCGTTCCCACAGACTCGCCACCCGCAGCCGGGCCATCTGCGAGACCGCGTCGAAGCCCCCGGTGCCGGCCGCCGCCACCAGCAGCCGCAGACTGTCCGGCTCGTGCGCGATGTCGGCGTCCGTCAGCAGCAGGTACTCGGGGTCACGCGCGCGTGCCAGGGCGATGCCGTGCCGTACCGCCCACAGCTTGCCCGTCCAGCCTGCCGGCGGCTCACCGGGCGAGGCCACGGTCAGCGGCAGCCCACCGTCGCGCGCGGCCAGCTCCCGGGCCAGCTCCCCGGTGCCGTCCGAACTGCCGTCGTCGACCAGGAACACCTCCGCCCGCCCCGGATAGTCCTGCGCCAGCAGCGACGGCAGACTCAGGGGCAGTACCGCGGCCTCGTCCCGGGCCGGGACGACCACGCACACGTCGGGCCACCGAGCGGGCTCGCGCCGGGGCGGCAGCCGGACGTCGGTGCGCCAGAAGAAGCCCTGGCAGAGCAGCAGCCACAGCCAGGCGGTGAGAGATACGGCGGCGGTCCACACGAAGGCGCTCACCCGCGCAGTCTGCCCCATCCGTCCTGCTCCCAACGGCCCATCGTCTATCGTGGCCGGGTGAAGATCGCGCTCATCGACTCCGGAATCGGCCTGCTGGCGGCCACCGCAGCGGTACGGCGGCTGCGCCCCGACGCCGATCTCGTCCTCTCCTTCGACCCCGAGGGCATGCCCTGGGGACCGCGTACCCCCGAGGGCATCACCGAGCGCGCCATGGCCGTCGCCGAGGCCGCCGCCGCCCGCCGGCCCGACGCGCTGATCATCGGCTGCAACACGGCGACCGTGAACTCCCTGTCGGCGCTGCGCGCGCGCCTGGAACCCGGCATCCCGGTCATCGGCACGGTCCCGGCGATCAAGCCGGCCGCCGCCGGCGGTGGTCCCGTCGCGATCTGGGCTACCCCCGCGACCACGGGCAGTGCGTACCAGCGGGGCCTGATCGAGGACTTCGCCGGCGGCGTGCCGGTCACCGAGGTGCCCTGCTGGGGACTTGCCGAGGCCGTGGAGCACGCCGACCAGGCCGCCGTCGACGCGGCCGTGACCGCGGCGGCCGAGCTCACCCCCGACGACGTGACGACCGTCGTTCTCGGCTGCACCCACTACGAACTCCTGGCGGAACGTATCCGCGCCGCCGTCCAGCGCCCCGGCGCCGCACCCCTCGCCCTGCACGGCTCCGCCGGTGCGGTGGCCGCCCAGGCACTGCGCCGGATCGGTGCGCAGCCGGCCCCCGGCGCACCGGCCACCGGCACGGTGACGGTGCTGCTCAACGGCCGGGAGGGTGAGCTGCCCGAGGCCGCGCTGAGCTATGCCGAGGCCCGCCTGCTGCGCACGGCCAGTCCTGCCGCGTCCCAGTGAACCCCTCGGGGCCGGGGATACCGCCGATGTGAGCAGTCACCCTCCGCAACGCGGTACCCGCGCAGCGAAACGTGAGTAATCTCGTAGATATGAGGGACCACCCCCGCGACCACTCTCCGGACAAGGACGTCCCGCAGCCGGATGTCTGGACCGGGCGCGCCACGAACCGGGTCCAGTGGCTGCTGGCGCTGGTCGGCGCGGCCTGTATGGCGCTCGGTATCGAACTGGCCGTGGACTCCGCCTGGAACGCGGGGGTCGCCCCGCTGGTGATGTCGGTCGTGGGCTGTATCGCGGCCGGACTGCTGGTTCTCTTCGGCACCCTCGCCTTCGTGCATGTGGACCTGAAGCTCGACAGGGAGTGCCTCGAAATCCGCTGCGGTCATATAGGAGTGCCGCGGCGTCGTATTCCGCTCTCCCAGGTGGTCGGCGCGGACTTCTCCCCGCAGATCACCCCGCGCCACTGGGGCGGCTGGGGCTACCGCTGGCGCCCCGAGAAGGGCACGGCCGTCGTCGTCCGCCGTGGCGAGGGCATCGTCCTGCGCCTGTGGGACGGCCACACCTTCACCATCACCGTGGACAACGCCGAGTCCGCGGTGCGAGTCATCAGGGAACGCCTGCGGACGATCACGCCGGGTACGGCTCGCTGACGCAGGTCGCGCACAGGGCTGGACCGCATGGGGCTGCATCACGTGTAGCTGGATCACAGGTGCCCGGGCCATACACCCGTACGGCTCAACCGCCCGGCACCTCCGCCTCCGCCTCCCCGGCCACCCAGGGGCGTGCCGTCGCCAGGCCAGCCAGCAGGCCCGCGCCCGCCGACACCGTCGTGAAGCTCAGCGCGTTGCCGACCGCGGCGATCGCGGCCAGGGCGGTGAGTGCCGCGCCCGCGGTGAGGGTGAGCGGTGTGGAGCGGGGCGACCGCCACAGGGCGTAGAGGATCCAGCAGAACGCGGTGGCCAGCAGCAGGATGCCGACCAGGCCCTGTTCGGCGGCCTGCTGGAGCGGTGCGGAGTGCGGTTTGCCATCGGGCAGCAGGCCCTCGGACGCGGTGCCGCTCAGCTCGCCGAAGCGCCCTGGGCCGACGCCCAGAGCCATGTTCCGGTGCGCGAGACGCACGGCGTCCCGCCACAGCTGTACGCGGTGCTCGGCGAGGGGGCCCGCCAGGGCGGAGGTGAGGCCGGCGGGCAGGACGTTCGCGGCGACCGCCCAGACCGTGCCGGTCACCAGGGTGGCCGCCAGAGCCAGCCCGGCGACGGCCGGCCCCCGCCGCCGCATCCGGCCGGCGGCGACAGAGGACAGCAGGACGACCGTGCTGGCCGCGCAGCCGGTCGCCGAGCCCACGGCCGCCCCGGTCACCGCGATGCCGGCGGCCAGCATCCGCAGTACGAACCGCAGCGCCGGAACCGGCGTCGCCCAAGCGGCACAGCACGCGCCGCCCGTCGCGAGTACCAGCAGCGCCGCGACTGCGCCGGCATGGCCGAGCGGGGTCGTGAACTGGGGGCCCGGGGCCACCTGGGGCATCGCCACCGCGAGCGCCAGCCCGGCCACCGCGCCCGCACACGGCGCGGCGACCGGCAGCAGCGACCCGGACATCCGGCCCGCGGCATAGCCCGCGGCCACCGCGAGCACCGCCAGCAGCACACCCTCGGGCCGTCCGTCGCGACCGGTCGCGGAGATCAGCGGCCACACCGCGCAGGCCCCGAGCACCACGACGCCCACCACATCAGAAACGTTTCGTCTGTCGTTGTCCGCGGCTGTCTCGGCAGCGGACGTCATCCCGGTCGACCCCACCGTCGCCCCCCCCGTACCCCGGTCCCCCGACCTGTGGCAGGCCCCGCCACCCGCCTCGGCACACCGTAACCGCTGATGCCCGCTTTGTGGACGACTTGCGCGGGAACGGTGTGGTTCCTGCATGCCGAGACCGTGCTGTCGGCCGCAAGGTCAACCGCCGTACACTCCCCGGGTGACCGTCACCGCAACTTCCGTGGACCAGTCGGACCAGCTCACGCCGCGTCCCGCACCCCGCGCACGCGCCCTCCGGCTGCTCCGCCGCCTGGTCCCGGCCGCCGCCTCCGCCCTCAGCGGAGTGCTGCTGTACGTCAGCTTCCCGCCGCGCACCCTGTGGTGGCTGGCCCTGCCCGCCTTCGCAGGATTCGCATGGGTGCTGCGCGGCCGCACCTGGAAGGCGGCCCTCGGTCTCGGCTACCTCTTCGGGCTCGGCTTCCTGCTGCCGCTGCTGGTGTGGACCGGCGTCGAGGTCGGCCCCGGGCCGTGGCTCGCACTGGTGGCCATCGAGGCGATCTTCGTCGCGCTGGTCGGTGTGGGGGTGGCCGCAGTCTCCAAGCTCCCGGCCTGGCCGGTGTGGGCGGCCGCCATATGGATCGCGGGCGAGGCGGCACGCGCGCGTGTGCCCTTCCGCGGCTTCCCCTGGGGCAAGATCGCCTTCGGCCAGGCGGACGGCGTCTTCCTGCCGCTCGCCGCGCTGGGCGGCACCCCGGTGCTCGGTTTCGCCGTCGTCCTGTGCGGGTTCGGTCTGTACGAGGCGGGGCGGCTGGCCGTCGAGGGCCGGCGCACCCGCGAGATCCGGCGCGGGGCCGCGGCCGCGGCCCTGCTGAGCGTCGCCGTGCCCGTGGTGGGCGCGGTCGTGGCGCGGACGTTGGTGAGCGACAAGGCCGAGGACGGCTCCGTCACCGTCGCGGTCATCCAGGGCAACGTGCCGCGCGCCGGCCTGGACTTCGCGTCGCAGCGGCAGGCAGTGCTCGACTACCACGTGAAGGAGACGCTCAAGCTGGCCGCCGACGTCAAGGCGGGCAAGGCCGCGAAGCCGGACTTCGTGCTGTGGCCGGAGAACTCCTCCGACGTCGACCCGTTCTCCGACGCCGACGCGGCCGCCGTGATCGACGAGGCCGCCAAGGCGATGGGTGTGCCCATCTCGGTCGGCGGGGTCGTCGAGCGGGACGGCAAGCTGCTCAACGAGCAGATCCTGTGGGACCCGGTCAAGGGCCCGACGTCGACGTACGACAAGCGGCAGATCCAGCCCTTCGGCGAGTACCTCCCGCTGCGCGGACTGGTCGGCGCCATCAACAAGGACTGGACCAGCATGGTCCGCCAGGACTTCAGCCGGGGCACGAAGCCCGGTGTGTTCGACATCGACGGCACCAAGGTCGGCCTCGCCACCTGCTACGAGGCGGCCTTCGACTGGGACGTACGGGACACCGTCACGCACGGTGCCGAGATGATCTCCGTGCCGAGCAACAACGCCACCTTCGACCGCAGCGAGATGACCTACCAGCAGCTCGCCATGTCCCGGATCCGTGCGGTCGAGCACAGCCGGACCGTCACCGTGCCGGTGACCAGCGGCGTCAGCGCGATCATCATGCCGAACGGGAAGATCACCCAGAAGACCGGCATGTTCGTGCCCGCCTACCTGGTCCAGAAGGTGCCGCTGCGCACCTCCGAGACACCCGCGACCAGGCTGGGCATCCTGCCCGAGATCGCGCTGGTGCTGGTCGCCGCCGGTGGGGTCGGCTGGGCGATCGGGGCCGGAATGCGCGGCCGGCGCGCCGGTGACGCGTAGCCGTACACCCGCTGTACGCCCCGTGCTTCCGGCCGGGTACGAGGAACCGGGCGGTTAGGGTCGCCTCATGGCTACTCCTGACTTCATCCGCACGATCCGTGCCTCCGCGGGCCATCAGCTGCTCTGGCTGCCCGGGATCACCGCCATCGTCTTCGACGACGAGGACAGAGTGCTCCTGGGCCGCCGCACCGACACCCGCAAGTGGTCGGTCATCGGCGGCATTCCGGAGCCGGGGGAGCAGCCCGCGGCCTGCGCCGTGCGGGAGGTCTTCGAGGAGACGGCGGTGCGCTGTGTCGCCGAGCGGGTGGTCCTCGTCCAGGCGCTGGAGCCCGTCACCTACCCGAACGGCGATGTCTGCCAGTACATGGACATCACCTTCCGCTGCCGGGCCGTCGGCGGCGAGGCCCGCGTGAACGACGACGAGTCCCTGGAAGTGGCCTGGTTCGCCGTGGACGCCCTGCCGGAGCTGAACGACTTCGGTGTGTTCCGGATCAAGCAGGCCCTGTCGGATGCACCCACATGGTTCGACGCTACGGCTTTCAGCTGAAGTATGTGTGCTGACGCTATGTGGGAGCGGGTGGGCGCCCCCTAGGGTCGACCCATGAGCTCGCCCAGCACCCGCACCGCGTCCGCCCTCGACCTGCACGGCCGCACCGCCCTGGTCACCGGCGCCGCCGGGGGCATCGGCCGCGCCTGTACCCTGCGTCTCGCGGCGGCCGGCGCCCGGGTCAGAGCCGTCGACCGGGACGCGACGGGGCTGGCCGAGCTCGTGGACTCCGCCGGGCGGGCTCTGGGCCCGGCGGGCGTCGGCGCCGTCGAGCCGTACGTCCTCGATCTCACCGACCTGGACGCGGCCGAGCGCGCCGCCGCCGGCACCGACGTCCTCGTCAACAACGCGGGTCTCCAACTGGTGCGACCCATCGAGGAGTTCCCGCCGGACGTCTTCCACACCGTGCTGACCGTCATGTTGGAGGCGCCGTTCCGGCTGATCCGGGGTGCGCTGCCGCACATGTACGCGCAGGGCTGGGGGCGGATCCTGAACGTGTCCTCCGTCCACGGGCTGCGCGCCTCCGCCTACAAGTCCGCCTATGTGGCCGCCAAACACGGTCTGGAGGGTCTGTCGAAGACGGCCGCTCTGGAGGGAGCGCCCCATGGGGTGACCTCGAACTGTGTGAACCCCGGCTATGTGCGCACCCCACTGGTCGAGAAGCAGCTCGCCGACCAGGCCCGGGCGCACGGCATTCCCGAGGACCGGGTGCTGACCGAGGTGCTCCTGACCGACAGTGCCGTCAAGCGGCTCGTCGAACCCGAGGAGGTCGCCGAGGCCGTGGCCTATCTCTGCGCCCCCCAGGCGTCCTTCGTCACGGGTACCTCGCTGGTGCTCGACGGCGGCTGGACGGCCCACTGACGGAACGGGCCGGACACCCGCCGGCCCGCGAGTTTTCCACAGGCCCGACGGGCCGGAGCGGCGATGCGGAATCCTGTGACCATGTCTCGCAATCACGTGCAGTCCGCCAGGCGGCCGGCCCCGGCCCCGGCGGCCGGTGCCCTCGACCTGGGCGCCGAAGTGCCCGGGGGCGCCGACCCGGCGTACCTCGAACTGCTGGCCAGGGGCGCCTCGGCGGAGGCGTACGAGCAGCCGGTGCTGCTCGCCCGCGCCGAGAACCGGCCGCCGGAGCGGATCGCCGCCCTGGAGCGGGCGAAGCTGCTCGCGCTGCGGGTCCGCAGCGAGCTGGAGGGCAGACGCCGGCGCGAGGCCGAGCTGTCCGCCCTGTTCGAGACCGCGCACGACCTGGCGGGACTGCGGGACGTGGACGCCGTGCTCCAGGCGATCGTCCAGCGCGCCCGCTCCCTGCTCGGCACGGACGTCGCCTATCTGAGCCTGAACGACCCGGCGCGCGGCGACACCTACATGCGGGTCACCGAGGGTTCGGTCGCGGCCCGCTTCCAGCAGCTGCGGCTCGGTATGGGGGAGGGGCTCGGCGGGCTCGTCGCGCAGACCGCGCGGCCGTACGTCACCGACGACTACTTCAAGGACGACCGCTTCCAGCACACGCCTACCATCGACGCGGGGGTGCGAGACGAGGGCCTGGTCGCCATCCTCGGCGTGCCGCTCATGCTGGGACCGCATGTCATCGGGGTGCTGTTCGCGGCGGACCGGCGGGCTCGCGTCTTCGAGCGGGAGCAGATCGCCCTGCTCGGCTCCTTCGCCGCGCTCGCCGCGGCCGCCATCGACACGGCGAACCTGCTCACCGAGACCCGTTCGGCCATGGCAGGCCTGGAGCGGGCCAACGAGATCATCAAGGACCGCAGCGCGGTCATCGAGCGCGCCTCGGACGTCCACGACCGGCTCGCCGAGCTCGTCCTGCGCGGCGGTCAGGTCCGTGACGTGGCCGCCGCCGTCTCCCAGGTCCTGGGCGGCACCGTAGAGTTCACCGACACGGCCGACGCCCGGTCGCTGGAGACGTCGCGCACGGAGGGGCACGCGGTACGGCACGGCGACGACTGGATCGCCGCGGTCGCCGCGGGCGGCGAGCTCCTCGGCGCCCTTGTGCTGCGCGGCCGTCCCGGCCTCGACCCCGTCGACCAGCGCACCCTGGAGCGTGCCGCGATGGTCACCTCACTGCTCCTGCTGGCCCGCCGCTCCGCCGCCGAGGCCGAACAGCGGGTGCGTGGCGAGCTGCTGGACGACCTCCTCGACGCCCGCGACCGGGAGCCGCGCCAACTGCGTGACCGCGCCGCCCGGTTGCACGCCGACCTCGACGCCACCCACGTCGTGCTCGCCGCCCGCCTGGAAGGCCCGGCTGCGGACGCCGAGGAGGCGGCCGCAGCCCGCCGCAGGCTGTGGTCGGCCGCCTCCCACCTCGCCACCGCCCGGCGCGGACTGGCCGCCGCCCGCGACGGCGGCACCGTCCTGCTGCTGCCCCTCGACCCCGGCGAGACCGCCACCGACCTGGCCCGCCGCATCGCCCGGCAGCTCGGCACCGCCGTCCACCGGCCGGTGACCGTCGGCGCCTCCGCCCCCGTCGCCGACCTCGCCACCCGCCCCGACACGGTGGCCGCCGCCTACGCCGAGGGCCGCCGCTGCCTCGACGCGCTGAACCTCCTCGGCCGGGGCGGGGACGGCGCCGCCGCCGAGGACTTCGGCTTCCTCGGCCTGCTTCTCGCCGGTGAACGGGACGTCACCGCATTCGTCACGCGCACCATCGGCCCGGTCGTCGCCTACGACACGCGGCGCGGCACGGAACTGCTGCGCACCCTCGACGCGTACTTCGCCTGCGGGATGAGTCCGGCCCGTACCAAGGACGAACTCCACGTCCACGTGAACACGGTGGCCCAGCGGCTGGAGCGGGTGGCCCGCCTCCTCGGCGACGACTGGCAGCAGCCCGCCCGCGTCCTGGAGATCCAACTGGCCCTGCGCCTGCAGCGGTTGGGAGCGCCGCCGGAGCGTCGCTGATCCCGGGGCCGAGAGACCAGCGGCGGCCGAGGGCCGGGGGACCAGCGGCGCGGGCTCAGCGGGCGGGCACGTCCTCGGCGCGTGGCGTGACGCTCGCGGTGCCGTCGTCGGCCAGGTCGCGCCGCCGGGTCTCCTTCTGGGCGCCGACGGAGGCGCCGGAGTAGCGCATCCGGGTCGCGAACATCTCGGCGAAGAAAGCGGCCTGGGGCGCGTACCTGGCGCCGTGCAGCACCAGTCCGACGGTCACCGCCAGCACCAGGTACCCGAATCGGCCGGTGTCGGCGAGGGCGAAGAACGGGAACATCCACAGCCCGATCCCGGCCGCGCCCAGCAGGTAGACGGGCCGCCGCCCGACCCGGTCCGAGAGCGCGTCCCACGCCGGGGTGACGGCGAAGTGCACGGCGGAGCCGATGAGGACGGCGTTCAGGGCGGTCTGTTCGGAGACGCCGGCGGAGGTGGTGGCGTAGACGAGGACGAAGGCCGTGATGACGTAGTAGCTGATGTTCTCCGCCATCCGCGCGCCCATCGCGACGAGCACGTCACGCCAGTGGTGCCGCAACACGGCGACGGGCGGCGGCTGTTCGGCCCTCCCGGCACTCCGCCGTGCCTCGGACCGTGGCAACGCCTCGCGGAACACGGGTGATTCGTCGACGGAGAGCCGGATCCACAGACCGACGGCGACCAGGACACCGGAGAGCAGGAACGGGATCCGCCAGCCCCAGCTCACGAAGGCGTCGTCCGGCAGCACGGAGGTGAGCAGCGACAGCACGCCGGTCGCCAGCAACTGGCCGGCCGGGGCCCCGGTCTACGGCCACGACGCCCAGAAGCCGCGCCGGTGCGCGTCCCCGTGCTCCGAGACGAGCAGGACGGCTCCGCCCCAATCACCGCCCAGCGCGAACCCCTGGACCAGCCGCAGGAGCGTCAGCAGGACGGGTGCGGTGTTGGTCGGATGGCTCACCCGGAGCTGAACCGTGAACCGCTCCGGGGCTGATGGAGGCTCGATTCCCTGCGAGGATCGAGTCATGGCACGTGCCGTCCCCCTACCTCCCGAGCTTCGCGAGCGCGCCGTGCGCATGGTTGCGGAGATCCGCCCGAACCGCCCGACGGAGTGGGCCGCCATGAAGGCGGTCGCGGCCAAGTCGGGGATCGGTGCCGCCGCGACGATGCGGACCTGGGGCCGCAGGACCGGGGCCGACGTCGGCCGGCGGCCCGGAGTCACGTCGCAAGAGGAGGCGGAGATCAAGCGGCTGCGGGCCGAGAACGCCGAACTGCGACGGGCGAACGAGATCCTCAAGGCGGCCCCGGCTTTCTTCGCGGCCGGGCTCGACCGGCTGTCGAAGTGCTCGTAGCGTTCATCGACGCACACCGCCAGGTGCTGTTGCGTGACCTCGAGTCGTACGTTCTCCGCGCCACGGACTTCGCTGAGTGTGCGCATGACGCTCCAGGCCCGACCCCGGACTGCCGACGCCCACGGCCGCGGTGCGGCTTCGTGTGTCGGAGGCGTCTGTCTCCTGCCAGCCGACGTCGGCCAGCTCAGCCCAGGTCAGCCACGTGGTTCCGTGTACGTCGCCAGACGCCGTACACGCACGCAACCTCCAACGTGCGGCGGTGCACTGGGCAACACGGCGGCCGGCTCCTCCCTCGTCATCCGGGCCGCTACCCGCGGCCTGGCCGACCGGCTCCACGTCTCTGAGACGGATCCCATCGTCCGCTACGCGGGCGTGGACACGCACGCGCTCACCGACGACCTGCTCCGTCCGGCGCCCGCCAGGACGGACAACCGCACCGACGCAGGCGCAGCCCCGGAGTGTGCTCGGTGATGGTGGACTGCGCCTTCGGCCAGGTGCTCGACGCCTCTCAGCCGCGTCGGCTTCGCCGGGGCCGGCTCTCAGCTACGAGGGCAGATGCAGAACAGGTGCCCCGCCGGGTCGGCCAGGACGCGCCACTTGCCGTCACCCGGCTGGAACGAGACCTTTGTCGCGCCCGCTTCGACTGCCGAGGCCTCGCCCGTGTCCAGGTCGTCCACGTAGAAGTCCAGGTGGAACTGTTTCGGGGTCTCTCCGTCGGGCCATGACGCCGGGGTGTGGTTCTCCTTGCGCTGGAACAGCATGGTGGGCCCGCCCTCCACGGACATGGCGGCTCCCTCCGGCGCGCTGTACGTGACCTTGCCGCCGGTGAGCGTGGCGTAGAACTCGGCGAGGGCCGGCGGGTTCGGACAGTCGAGGTTGATCCCGATGAATTCCGCGACAGACATACACGCTCCTTCAGTTGGGTTCGCGGCGGTCCGACAATGATCGGCCCGGCGCCGAAGGCCACGAGTTTAGGGGCTGATCGCGGCTGTCGTAGGGATACCTGGAGTATTCACGCACCTGTGCGCCGTTGTTCGAGCAAACGATTCACCGTGGACCGCCCGGCTCTGCCGGCGCTGCTCAAAAGTGGGCGGTGATCCGCCGTGCGCGGTGGCGTACTGGGGGCTGACCAGCCATCCCTGTCGAGGGCAGTCCAGGCCCGGCCGGTGGGCGGGGCCGGAGACCGGGCGCGGCACGTCCCGTCCGTTTCGCGACGTGGGGAGAGACAGTGGAGTCCGACAGTTGGGACGAGGAGACCTCGCAGGCCGGCCAGGGCTCGGGCGCGCCAGATGCGGGGGGCCCGCCGAGGACCGACAGTCGGCAGATCGCCCCGGAACTGAGGCGCCTGCTGGCCGAGGTACGCCCGGACCAGGCGCCCGAACTGCCCGAGGGCAGCTTGCGGGCCTGGGGGCTCTCGTCTCTGGCTCTCACCCGCCTGCTGCTGGGGATGCGGCGCGCGTTCGGCGTCAACGACCTCGACATCGCGGCGCTGGCCGACGCGGACCTGAAGAACCTTCAGGAGCTGGTCGGTCGGGCAGAGAGTCGTGAGGGTGCCCGAGAGCCTCAATCGGCGCCTCAACTCGGCGATGACGAGGCCGACTTCAGCCTGACATTCCTGCAAGAGGCCTATGTCGTGGCCAAGCAGGAAGGCGCGGCCGATCCCGCCGGCTGCCACCTCTACCGCGAGTTCCGGGTCGCCTGGCTGGACCCCGCCAGGCTGGAGAAGGCATGGCTGGCGGTGGTGCGGCGCCACGACATGCTGCGTACCCTCGTCGGACAGGACGGCACGCAGCGCACACTGGCCGATCCGCCGCCCTGGCAGCTCCCGGTCCATGACCTCACGGAGCTCGACGAGGCGACGGGCGTCCGGTCCGTCACGGACATACGGGAGCGGTTGTCGCACCGCTGCTATCGGCCCGATGCCTGGCCGCTGTTCGCCGTCGAGGCGTCCCTGCTGCCCGGCGGAGTCGGCATCATCCACCTCAGCCTGGACACCGTGGTCACCGACGCGCACGGATTCGCCCTCGTCCTTCAGCAATGGAAGGCGGAGTACGAAGGCCGAGGGGTGGTCGACGGCAGGGACGAGCGGGCGGACGACGCCGTGACGGTCGCCTCCTGTGTCCGATCGCTCCTCGCCGAACGGACAGGGCCACGGCATGCGGAGGACCTGGACTACTGGGTGCGGCTGGGGGAAGTGGCCTCTGGCCCTCCTGACATCGTTCTGGAGCCGGCGGCCCACGCTTCGGGCCCCGGGGACGCCCAGGAGCAGGTCCCGCGGATGCGCCGTCCTCTCGACGGCGCGCTGGACGCGGCAGCGTGGCGGAGACTGACGCGGCTGGCTGACGAGTGGGACGTGTCGCCCACGGCCCTGGTGCTCACTTGCTTCACCGAGTCGCTGGTCAGGGCCGGGGCCAAGGCCCCCTTCACCCTTCTGCTCACGAGTAGTGACCGGCCGCGGCTGCCGCGTGCCGCAGACGAACTGGTCGGGCCCTTCACCTCGACGCTCGTTCATGAAGTCACCTACATGGATCAGCCCTCGCCGGCCGAGGCCGCGCGCACGGCCAACCGCCTGCTGGGCGAACAGCTGCGACACGGCGGTGTGTCCGGTGTGGAGGCGGCGCGGGCCGTACGCGCTGCCAGCGGACGCCAACCCGCCGCCCTGCCCGTCGTGTTCACCAGCCTGATCGATGTCGGGCCGGGGGAGGGTGTGGCGGGCGGCTTTGGCGCCGACACGGTCTACGGGGTCAGTCAGACCAGCGGGGTCGCCCTCGACCATCAGATGTGGGTGCAGGACGGCGGTCTGCGCTTCCGCTGGGACGTGGACGATACGCGGTTCGCCACCGGGACCGCCGACACCGCGTTCGCGGCGTTCCGTACGGCCCTGTCCGCGCTCGGCCCGGCCGCGACGGACAAGCGGGAGGGCACGGAAGGCAGCGGCCGGTGGATCGAGCTGCCGCCGCGCGATCTCCAACAGGCGTACATGGTCGGCCGGACGGTCACGGAAGCCGCGGCGGAGGCCGAAGGCTGTCAGTGCTACCAGTCGTACGAGGTCGAGGCGCTCGACCTCGTACGACTCCATGGAGCCCTGCGACGGCTCGTCGAGCGCCACGACGCTCTGCGGACGCAGACGGACGGGGCGCGACTGCGCGTCCGCCCCCGGGGAACGGGCACTGTGCACATCCCCTTCATCGACCTCGGCGCCGATGCCGACGCGAACGAGGGGGACCTCGCCCGTATCCGCACCGAGATGACCTCCCGCCCTTTCCCTCTCGACCGCTGGCCGCTCGTCGACGTACGGGTGACCCGCGACCACGCGGGGAGACACACCGCGCACTGCGCGATGGACCTGCTCGTCGGTGACGGCCGCTCCATCCACCTCCTCTTTCGCGAACTGTGGCGGCTGTACGCAGATGAGAACGGTCCGGCCGGGCCCGAACTCGCCACCGCCCCAGCGGACACGGACCGGTACGTACCCGGTGGCCGACGCGGCAGAGCGGCCGCGCACTGGCGTGAACGGCTGGCGGCCATGCCACCGGGTCCTGTGCTGCCGCGCGCGGACGTCGTCGGACGCGGCGGCGGCCGGCGCCGGCTGACCGGCACGTTCACCGGATACCGGGAGCTTGCCAGGCGCGCCGCCGTGCGCGGCGTGGCGGTCGACGACATCTTGTTCGCCGCTCTCACCGCCGCGCTCTCGGAGGAGATCACGGACCCGTACGCGCTGTCGGTCGTCCTGTGGCCGGAACAATCGGAACGCCACCGTCCCGCGGAGGAGTCCTTCCTCGACTGGCTCCCCGCCCCGCCTCGGGGAACACCGCTCCAAGAGGCAGCCCGGTCAGCCCGTCTGCAGATCACCGCCGACCTGGCGCACCGGTGCGCCTCCGGGCTCGCGGAGCTGAGCCGCAGGGCGTTGCGGGACCGTTCGGTCGCCCTCTCCTATCCGGTGGTGCTGACGGCACTCGTGGACCTGACCCGCCATCCGCTGCCGCAAGGGGTAACCCAGGGCAAGTGGCTGACCAGTACGCCCGGTTGCGATCTCGACGTCGTCTGCGTGGCCGAGGCCGACACCCTCTCCTACGCCTGGGACCTGGCACCCGGCGTGCTCGGGGGCGGGCTCGACGAGAAGCTGTTCGCCCTCTTCGAGGCGGGCGTGCGCGCCTGGTCGGCCGAGGCAGCCGAGGAGGAGCGGGCGATCGCGGACGAGGCGGTCGTGGTGGCCACGGGTGCGGAGCGCGAGGCCGTCCTGTACGGCTGGAACGTCACCGAGGCTTCCCCCGCCCCTGCCCTCGAAGGACCGATACAGCTGCCGTTCGAACACTGGGCGCGGGTCTCGCCCGCGGCGGTGGCCGTGCGGGGCCGTTCGGGGAGCACGGTCGGTTACGGGGAGCTGAACCGCCGCGCCAACACCGTGGCATGGCGGCTGCGCGCGGAAGGGGTCGAGGCGGGTGACGTGGTCGCCGTCCGCATGGCCCGCGGTCCGGCCCTCGTGGCCGCGCTGTACGGCGTGTTGAAGGCGGGCGCGGCCTACCTGCCCGTCGACACCGCGCTGCCCGCCGCCCGGGTGTCGGCGATGCTCCGTGCGGCAGGCGTACGCACCCTGCTGACCGCGCCGGGAACCGTTCCGCTGGACCCGCCCGTGGCGCACCCCGTCCGCCGCGTCGTCGTCGACCCGGGGCCCGACGCCGAGGCTCATCCCCAGGCCGGCGAGAATCCCGCGCCGGTGGCCTGCGCGGACGACACGGCGTACGTCCTGTTCACCTCGGGCAGCACAGGGACGCCCAAGGGGGTGGCGGTCGCCCACCGTTCGGTGCACAACCTGATCGCCTTCTGCGCCCGGGACTTCGACCTCGTACCGCACGACACGGGGCTGGCACTCACCTCGTTCGGCTTCGATCTGTCAGTGTTCGACCTGTTCGGGCTCCTCGGGCATGGTGCCTCGATCTACCTGGCCGACGAGGAGGAACAGCGCGACCCCCAACTGCTCGCCGACGTGCTGCTGAACGAACCGGTGACGATCTGGAACTCCGCCCCCACCACACTGCACCAGCTCACCCCGTTCCTCCCGGACGCCGACGGCGGGCGGCTGAGGCTGGCGCTGCTGAGCGGTGACTTCGTCCCGCTGTCGCTGCCAGGGCGCCTGGCGGCCGCCTTCCCCGGCGTGCGGACGATCGCGCTGGGCGGACCGACCGAGACCACTGTGTGGTCCAACGTCTTCCACGTGCGGGACATCGACCCCGAATGGCGTGCCATTCCCTACGGACGTCCCGTCGACCGCTGCCGTCACTACGTCCTCGACTCCCGGCTGCGACCGTGCCCGCCGGGGACCGAGGGGGACCTGTACACCGCCGGCCGCTGTCTGGCACTCGGCTACGCGGGAGACCCCGAACTCACCATGGCCTCCTTCCCGCCCGATCCGTACACCGACGAACCCGGCGCCCGGATGTTCCGTACCGGGGACCGGGCCCTGTGGGACGCGGACGGCTGCCTGCACATCCGGGGGAGGACCGACGGCCGGGTCAAGATCCGGGGTCAGCGAGTGGAACTCGCCGAGGTCGAACACGTACTGCGCACGGACGGCTCGGTTCGGGACGTGGTGGTGTCGGTGCGCGAACAGGAGGGGGACCAACTCCTGGTGGCGCACGTCATCCCCGCCGAGGAGGGGAGCGGCGACGAGGGCGCGCTGCGCGAGCGTGCCGCGAAGGCGCTGCCGTCCTACATGGTGCCCAACTTCGTGGTGTTCGTGCCGTCCTTCCCCGCCACCGCGCACGGGAAGCTCGACCGCTCGGCCCTGCCCCTGCCGGTTCCGGAGCGGACGACCGAACCGCCGGAGCCCGAGGAGGATCAGCCCGAGGAACTGCCGTTGGTGGAGGAGATCGCCGCGGTCTTCGCGGAGATCCTCGGTGTGCCGGCGATCGACACCGCCGCGGACCTCTGGGACCAAGGGGTCACCTCCTTCACCCTGGTGCAGGTCTCCGCCCGGCTGCTGCGCCGGTACGGACAGCGGGTTCCCGTGGCGGCCTTGGTGGCCGACCTGACGGTGGGCGGGATCGCCCGTGTGGTCGGCCGGCGCATCGGACGGGCGGGCCCTGCCAAGACGGCTACGGATACGGGACCGGACACCGCAAGGGCACCCGCAACCGGCCCGGTGACCGGTACGCGGGTCGCGGCGCCGGGACCCGGACACGCACCGGAGCAGGTCGATCTGTTCTCGCCCGAGGAGCGGGACGCGTTCAAGGCCGCCAGGTGGAACCTGCGCCCGGCCGACGTGCGGGAGCCGGCTGTCGAACTGCCGAGACACGACATGGACCCCGTCTGGTACGCGTGGCGGGGCAGCAGGCGGGACTTCCTCGACGAGCCGTTGCCCTCCGAGTCCCTGGCCCGGCTGCTGGCCCTGCTGAGCGACTCCGGGGGGAACGGTGCGCACCGGCGACTGCACGCCTCCGCCGGGGACACCTACGCAGTCCAGACCTACCTCCACGTCCGTGAGCGGGGCGTCGAGGGAATACCCGAGGGGATCTACTACCACCACCCCGTGGACCGCCGGCTGCACCTGGTGAACTCAGCCCCCCGGATCACCAGGAACGTCCACTTCCCCTACAACCGGCCGGTTTTCGACCGCTCCGGATTCGGGATCTATCTCATCGGCCAGACGAAGGGCATCACCCCGCTGTACGGGGAGGCCGCCGAGAACTTCCTGCTGCTGGAGGCCGGTTACATCGGACAGCTCCTCATGACGGGACAGGCCGGCTGCCGGGTCGGGCTCTGCCCCGTCGGCACGATGACGTTCGACACCGTCAGGGACCAGTTCGCCCTGGACGACGGCCATGTGTTCCTGCACGCGTTGATGGGAGGACCTGTCGCGCACGAGCGAGCCGACCGGGCCCCCTTCACCGCCGGGTGGACGGACGAAGCGGCTGTCGCGCCGACGGGGAAGCGGGTCTCCGCGCTCGGCCCGGCCCCGGCCCCGGTCGGACGGCGCCAGGACGACACCGCGCAGGTCGTCGTCTCCGGAATGGCGGGGAGGTTCCCCGGAGCGGAGAGCACCGCTGCCTACTGGCGCCGGCTCAGCTCGGGGCACTGCGCCACCGGGCTTGTACCCGAGGACCGTAGGGAGGCACTGGCGGCCGCGGCACCCGGCCGACCGGGCGTGACCTCGGGGGGTTTCCTCCACCGGCCCGACCGGTTCGACGCCCGTCGGTTCCGCCTCTCACCTGCCGAGGCCGCGACCCTTGACCCTCAGGCACGCCTGTTGCTGGAGACCGTCTGGAACTGCCTGGAGGACAGCGGCCACACCCCCGCCTCGCTGGCCGGGGAAGCTCCGCGCGTCGGCGTGTTCACGGCCACGATGTGGCACGACCAGCAGCTCGTGGGCGCGGACGCGTGGGCCGGCGGGGCACCGGCCCTCAGCTCCGCGCTCGCCTCCGACCTGCCCGCCAGGATCTCGCACTTCTTCGGGTTCGAAGGACCGAGCCTCGCCGTCGACACCTCCTGCTCCTCCTCCCTCACGGCGCTCCACCTCGCGGCGGAGAGCCTGCGGCGCGGCGAGTGCGACGCCGCCGTGGTCGGGGCCGCCAATCTGATCCTGCACCCGTACCACCTGGCCGCGCTGTCCGCGGCCGGCCTGCTCACCGACTCCGCCGCCCCCGTGCGCGCGTACGCCGCGGACAGCAGCGGTTGGTGCCCCGGGGAGGGCGTCGCGGCCGTTCTGCTGCGCCCGGCCGAACCGGCCCGGCGAGCGGGGGACGTCGTGCACGGCGTCCTGGAGGCGACCTGGGTCGGGCACTACGGCGGCCGCGGCCGCTACGGCAGCCCCGCGCCGAACGCCCTCGCGGCGTCCCTGCGTACCGTGCTCGACCGCGCCGGGGCCACGCCCGCGGACATCGGTTACGTCGAGTGCGCGGCCGCCGGTGCCGCCCTCGCCGACGTGGCCGAACTGGAGGCACTGGCCGACGTGTTCGCCTCGTCCCCGCTCCTCATCGGCACCGTCAAACCCAACATCGGCCATCTGGAAGGGGCGTCCGGCCTCTCCCAACTCATCAAGGTGCTCCTCCAGTTGCGCCATCGGTCGATCGCGCCCACCCTCGTCGCCGGGCACCGCACCCCCCTCGTCGACTGGGACGGGCTGCCGCTGCGGATCGCTGACCGGCTCACCAACTGGCGGGCGAGGGGCGGTGACCCGGGGGCCGTCCGGCGCGCGCTCGTCAACGCTGTCGGCGCCGCCGGATCGTACGCCCACGTGGTGCTGCGCGGCCCCGGCGCGGAAGAGGAGTGGTGACCGTGGCGGGCCCCCCGGCGGCCGGACTCCCCGAGCAGTGCCGCCTCGTACTGCGGGACACCGACTTCATCCCCCGCGACCACAGGGTGCACGGCGTCTCGGTCCTGCCGGGCGTCACCTTCCTCGACATGGTGCTGCGGGTCCTGCGTGCACGAGGCGTCTCCCCTGCCTCGGCCGAGCTGCGCAACATCGTCTTCGCGGAGGCGATCGCCACGGCCGAAGGCTTCGACCGCGAAATCAGGCTCAGGTTCGGCTCGGCGCAGGTCGTGGGGGAGAGCCGCTGGCTGGACGGACCGGAGCCCTTCGGGCCGTGGCGGGAGAACTTCCGCGCCGAGCTGCACCTGATGCCGCAGCCGGGCGGGGAGGAGTTCCCGCCGTGTCCCGAGGCGGTGTGCGCGACCGGCGGGCACGGCGCGCCACGCGTCGGCGCGATGGCCGAGATGTACGCCCACACCCGGGCCCGCGACATCCGGCACGGCCCCGCGATGACCTGCACCGGCACGCTCACCACCGGACAGGGGGAACTGCTGGCGGAACTCGCCCTGGCCGAGCCCGATCCGTACAGCGAGGGGTGGTTCCAGATGCACCCTGCCAAGCTCGACGCGGCGACCATCGTGGCCTACGCGCAGACGCGCACCTCGATCGCCGAGCCCTTCATCCCGATGTTCATCGAGCGGTTTCGCGCCCCGCGCCCCCTGCCGGGCCCCTTCACGGTCCACGTGCCGCGACGGGAGGCGTTGACGCCGTCCGGCGAACTGTTCGACTCGGACCTGCTGCTCTACGACGAGAAGCGCCGCCCCGCCGCGCGGTTCGACCGGCTCACCTGCAAGCGCATCCGTGAAGCCGGTCTGATCGACCGGCTTCTGGAGGAGACCGTGGTGCGCAGGTCCGGGTCCCGATCGGTCGGGTAGCCCGTCAGGGCGTCAGGTGGCGTCCTTCGACGCGGCATCCTCGGAGTCCACCGCGGGGCGCGGCTTCGCCGGTGCGCCGCGCAGCGGAATCTCCTTGAGGAACAAGGTGATGACCAGTCCGGTCGCCGCGAGCACCGCGCCGACCATGAACACGTCGCTCAGGCCGTCGGCCAGCCGCTCGGCGGAGGGGCCGCTGCCACCGCCCGATCCCAGGCCGCCGGCGCGCGTGCTCAGCAGGGTGCCGAGGACGGCGATCGACACGGGCGAGGCGAAGGTCCGCCAGAACTGGATCTGGCTCGTACCGACGCCCAGGAGCTCCAGCGGCACCGCGCTCTGCACCACCGTGGTGGTGAGGGGGAAGACGATGCCGACGCCGATGCCGATGATCACCATGGCGAGCAGCGGCATCCAGTCCCCGCTGTCGGGCCGCACCCGGGACAGCATCACCAGACCCACGACGAGCAGGGCGAACGCCGCCGCTCCCAGATAGCGGTAGTGCGGTACGGACGGCAGGTACTTACCGGTGAGGGGCGGCACCACCATCATGGCCACGGCGAGCGGGATCAGCAGGCTTCCCGAGTAGGTGGCGCTGACCCCGAGGACACCCTGGTAGAGAAGCGGTACGTAGAAGGTCGTGCCCATCATCGCCACGGCCGAGAGGAAGGACACCACCACGAGGACGGCCACCTGGTTGACCTTGAACAGCTCGAAGGGGATGAGCGGTTGGCGGGCGTACCGGGACTCCACCAGGCAGAACAGGCCCAGCACGATCAGACCGCCGAGGACGGGACCCAGTACCTCCGGGGACCCCCACGCGTGCCCGTCACCGGTCAGCGACAACCCGAACAACAGCGGGACGAGTCCGGCGGTCAGGGTCAGGACGCCGAGGAAGTCGATGTCCTGCCAGCGGCCCCCCACTTGCTTGAACGGCACGGCGGTCACGGTGAGCAGCGCGAGAGCGGCCAGCGGTACATTGATCCAGAAGACCCAGCGCCAGCCCCAGTTGTCCGTGATGACACCGCCGAGGGGCGGGCCGGCGACCATGCCGAGACCGGCGACGCTGAAGAAGACACCCTGGATCTGCGCCCGACGCTCGGCGGTGTAGATCTCACCGATGAGAGTGAAGATGTTGGCGGTGAGCAGGCCCGCGCAGACGCCCTGCACGGTGCGCGCCACGATGAGCAGCGCCATGTTCTGGGCGAGGGCGCCCAGCAGGGAGGCGAGGACGAACCCGCCGAGTCCCGCCATCAGCAGCGGCTTACGGCCGAAGAGGTCACCGAGTTTCCCGCCGATGGGGATGACCACCGCGGCGGCCATGCCGTAACTCACGCCGACCCACGAGTAGAGGCTGAGCCCTCCGAGGTCGGCCGCCATCCGGGGAAGGGCCGTGCCGACGATGGAGACGTCCATCGACGACAGGATCAGCGAGAGTAACGCCCCCGCTGTGATGATGCCGCGCGCGGCGGGGGGCGCTTCGGCTCCCGGCTCGGGCGTCTCTTCGGTTGTCCCTGCACCAGTTGCTGTCACGCGGTTCCTCCAACGAGCTGTGGTGACCGGTCGCCGCTACGTTACGTGTACGCGACACCTTAGCGAGGATGCCAACTTCCCTGTCGGGCCCGCAGGTTGCACAGCGATTGGTGAGTATGGCTGCGGGCGCGGGTGTTTCGGTGCTCAGTCCTGCGCAGTGCGGCGGAGCCGCGAAATCTAAGGTCGGCGGCCATGACGTCACCTCCCGCCACCGCCCGCGACCCCCGCTCCCACAGCACCGTTCCCCGTCTCGTGCGCGAGCACATCCGTGAGCGGCGCCGCCATGTCGCGCTGGTCGTCGACGGCTGGCGATCCCTCACCCTCGGCGACTGGGACACCGCCGCCACGGCGCTCGCCCGCGGGATGCACGCCTATGGCGTCCGCCGCGGAGACCGGGTGGCCGTACTCTGCCCGCCCGGCGGCTGGTGGGACCAGGCCGTCGCCACCCTGGCCCTGCACCGCCTCGGCGCCGCGACCGTGCCGCTGCCGCCGGGGCTGCCCGCGGGGGAGGCCGGGCGCAGGATGGCTCACTGCGGTGTCGTCGGGCTCATCCGTCCGTCCGGCGCGCACGAGAGCTGCCCCGGCGGCTGGACCGACACCCTCGGGGAGCTGACGCGGCGCGGCGGCGACGCCGCGCCCGCGGACGAGGCATTCCCCGGCGACGTCGCGGACATCCTCCACACCTCGGGAACCACCACCGGGCGGGCCAAGCCCGTCGCCGTCACCCACGCCAACCTCACCCACGGGCGTGCCGCGCGCGGCAGGTTCACCGCGGGCGCGCCGCACGTGCTGTGCGCGGTACCGGTCGGCACCAACGCCGCCCACAGCGCCCTCATGATGGCGCTGACCTCACCGGCCACCGTCCACGTGCTGAGCGCTCCTGACCCCGAGACGATCGCCGAGGCCGCCGCCGGTCTCGGGCCGGCGACCGTGGTTCTGCCGCCCCGTGCCGTGCGGCACTGGGCCGCCACCGACATCACCCGCCGCCACGACCTCGCGGGGCTGGCCGCCCTCATGGTGGGCTCGGGACCCGTGGCCCCGGCCTCGGTGGCACGGCTGCACCGCGCGCTGCCCCAGGCGCGGATCCTCGCCGGATACGGCTCCACCGAATCAGCGCCCGCATTCCTCAACAGCCCTCTCCCGCCCGGCTACTTGTCGGCCCTCACCCCCTCCGCACGCTCCGCCGTCAGCCTGGGCTCGCCCGCGGACGGCACCGAGGTCATGGTCACCGACGAGGAGGGGGCGCCCGTCGGCGCGGGGGAGCGGGGCTGGATCCACCTGCGCCATCCCGCGCCCCGCCGCTCGTACGTGGCGCTGCCCGAGGAGGAGGCGCGGACCTTCCGTCCGGACGGCTGGACACGGACCGGGGACCTCGGCCACATCGACGGGGAGGGAAAGGTGCACTTCTTCGACCGGGCGGCCCACGTGCTCGTCAGGGACGGTCGTACCCTCTCCTCCTCGGAACTGGAGAACACCCTGTTGTGGCAGCCGGAGGTCGTGGAGGCCGCCGTCTTCGCACTGCCTCCCGCGGACGAGCAGGGGAACGGGCGCGGGCAGATCGTGGCCGCGGTGACGGTCAACGGCCCGGTCCACGAAGGCCGGCTGCGGGAACGCATGGAGGACATGCTCGCCCGGGAGGACCGGCCCGACCGGCTCGTCGTGCTCGACACGCTGCCGCGGGGAGACCTCGGCAAGGTCCTGAAGTGGCGCCTCGCCCGTGAGTGTGCGGACCTCGCCCTCTGACCCCTCGCACCCGCCGCACCCGGGCCGCATCCGGACGCCTCGCGGTGCGGCTCGGCACTCCGCTGTCCGGCTCGGCCCGGCTGGTACCCCAACCCCCGTAAGCCGCTCGTACTCCCGCGCTCGCAGCGATTCCTCCGCAATCTGCTCCAGCCGCCGCATCGCAAGGCGCAGTATGCGCGGTGCCATCAGTGAGGTGGCGACTGCCACGCGCCCCGGAATTTGCTGACGACGGCGATCACGAGCACCGCGACCGCCGAGAGCAACACCGGTGGGTCCGCCGGCGCCGTCAGATCGATCCGCAGCCCCGCCGCGGCCAGGAACACCGTGCGCCCCGGTGACTCCCACCAGCAGGATCACCGCGAACTGGCCTGTCCCTTCGCTCCAGGGCCTGCTCTTCCCGTACGAGCCGTCACAGGCCCATCTCCTGGACGTCACAAGGGCCGGTCTGCTCAACCCTGTGCGCCGGCAGGCCGTGCCCCCTATTGAGCAGCCCGCCGCCGTGCCCCACCGTAGCGTCACCGCTGCCCAGGGGTGACGCGACCGAGGAGAACCCGCCCATGAACGCACCGGTCCACGAGCTGACGACCTTCCCGGCGGTACGGTCCGCCGCGCAGCCCTTCGCCGTACCGGACGCCTACCGGCGACTCTTCGGCGAACGCAGGCTTCCCCGGGTGCGCCTGCCCGCCGGCCGCACCGCTCACCTGGCGGGCCGGTACGAGGACGTACGGGCCGTGCTGGCGGGCCCCTTCAGCGCGGACGGCGGCCACCCGGGCTTCCCGACGGCGCGCGCCGGCTCGGGCTCGTCCTCGCAGCAGCTCTCCTTCTTCCGGATGGACGGCGCCGACCACCGCCGCTACCGCAGGCTGACCACCGCCCACTTCGCGGTGGCCCGGCTGGAGAGGCTGCGCCCGGTCGTGCGCGGCGCCGTGGAAGAGCTGGTGGCCGCGTTGAAGCGCGAGGGCCCGGGCACGGATCTGGTGAGCGCCTTCGCCATGCCCCTGCCGAGCCTGGTGATCTGTCACATCCTCGGCGTCCCGTACGGGGACCGCGAGCGGTTCGGCGTGCTCATCGACGTCATGGTGCGGGCCCCGCAGATGAGCCGCGAGGCCGTCGCCGACGCGGTCACCCAGTTGCATGAGTACGTACTGCGGCTGGCCGACGCCAAACGACGCGACCCCTCCGACGACCTGCTCTCCGACCTGGTCGCGAGCTTCGACGCCGACTCCTCGCTCGATCCCCGGCAGCTCCCGGCGATCGTGCTGCTGCTCCTCGTCGCAGGCCACGAGACCACGGCCAGCATGATCTCGCTCGGCACGCTCGCGCTCATGCGGGACGATGGCGCGCGGGAGCAACTGACCGCGGACCCCGCCCTGGTCCCCGGCGCCGTCGAGGAACTGCTGCGCTATCTCGCCATCGCGCAGTGGATGCCCCGGGTCGCCACCGAGGACACGGATATCGGCGGTTCGCCCGTGCGGGCCGGGGAAGGAGTCGTCGTCCTGCCCATGGTGGCCAACCGGGACCCGGCCGTCTTCCCGGAACCCGACCGTCTCGACCCGCGCCGCCCCAACGCCTCGGCCCATGTGGCCTGTGGCTTCGGCCCGCACCAGTGCCTGGGGCTCCAACTGGCCCGCATGGAACTCCAGGAGGTCTTCGATGTCCTCTTCCGTGAGCTCGACGGGGCGCGACCCGCCACCCCGATCGAGCAGTTGCCCTTCCGCCAGCGCTCCGCCTTCTTCGGCCTCGACGCCCTGCCGGTGACCTGGTGAGGTGAACGCGCAATCTTGAGCGGCCCGCTCGCACGACGGTCTCTAGCGTCACCTACGACACCGATCGTGACGGAGGGCCGTTCATGCCGACCGCACCGCACACACGTCAGGGAACAACGGGGCAGCAGGCAAGCCCCGCGCCGGACGGACGCAGCCTCAGCCAGATCGTCTTCCGTCCCTGGGACTGCCAGGTGGTGGCCACGGCGGTACGGTTCGAGATCCCCGAGCGGCTCGCCTCAGGACCGCGCAAGAGCGCGGAACTGGCGGCCGCGATCGGCGCGGATCCCGCGACCTTCACCCGCTTCCTGGACGCCTGCGCGATCCTGGGGCTCGTCGAGTCCGACGGTGAGGGCGCGTACACCCTCACCGACCTCGGCGGCACGCTCGCCCGGGGCTCCGGCCCCTTCCCGGCCATGGCCCTGATGAACATGGGCGAGGGCATGTGGAACCGCATGGCCAAGCTGCACGAGACGATCCTCACCGGCAGGCCCGCCAAGGACGACCGGGGCGAGGACCTCTACCAGCACTACGACCACCACCCCGAAGAGCGCCTGTGGCACGCCGAGGCCATGGCGGATCTCAGCAACGACGCCGGTCGCGCGCTCGCCGCGGGCTTCGACTTCGGCCCCTACCACCGGATCGTCGACATCGGCGGCAGCCTGGGCATCCTCCTCTCCCACATCCTGACCGCGGCGCCCCACGCCCACGGCACCGTGTTCGACCTGCCGGCCGTCGTCGAACGGGGACGCGCGGCCCGAGCGGACTCCCCGGTCGCGGACCGCCTCGACTTCTTCGGCGGCAGCTTCTTCGAGGACGCCCCGCCCGGCGCCGACCTCTACCTGATCAAACAGGTGCTGTGCGACTGGGGCGACGAGGACGGCGCCCGCATCCTGCGCAACAGCCTGCGCAACGCCCCCTCCGGCAGCAGGCTGCTGGTGGTCGAGTGGACCCGCCCCGCCGGGGGACAACCCGACCACCTCGACATCATGAGCCTGTGCCTGCAGACCGTCACCGGCGGCCGGGCACGGACCGAGGACGAGTTCATCACGCTCGTCGAGAGCGTCGGGTTCCGCTACGAGAAGACGACCCCGGTGCCGAGCGCCACCAGCCCCCGCCCCTGGCAGGTGCTCCAGGCGGTCCGGCCCTGACCTCCCGCACACCCCGCCGCAACCCCGGACCGACGGGTCCGCAGACCTCGCGGGCGGCAGCCCCGCAGAAGTGGAGACAGGGATGATCGCAGAGCGGCTGGTCAGTCTCGGCAACAATCTGATCTCCGGCTATCCGCCGGAAGGCAGGGAGTACTGGGCCGCCCGGTTCTGGGACCGTGACAAGGCGGAACTGGACCCGGTACTCGGAGACCACTACCGCGCGCAGAAGGCGGTACTGGGCGATCTGATCGACAAGTACGGAGCACGGGCCGATCGCGTCATCGAATTCGCCTGCGGCACCGGCGAGTTCACGAAGATCGTCGCCGATCGGGTCGGCCCGAGCGAACTGATCGCCGTGGACATCTCCGCCGAGGGCCTGGCCCGTGCGAAGGCCCGCGTCGCCGACGACCGGCTCCAGGTGGTGCAGGGCGACTTCTGGCAGGACCACGGCCTCGAACCTGCCCCCCTGGTGGTGTGCGTCGACGCCATCCACCACCTCGGCGACGTCCGCACCGTTCTGGAGCGGCTGCGCACCTTCGTCGCCCCCGGCGGCTACCTGATCGGCAACGTCTGGACGCGTGACCACTTCCACGAGTTCCAGCGGCAGCGCTACGGAGCGCTGCGCCACGCCGCACGCTCGGCGCTGTTCCTCGCCTCCGCCGTGACCCTGCGCGCCACGAAAGGCCGGATCCGCTGGGCCTCGTACCGCACCCAGCTGCTGCCCTCCGAAGAAGTGCTCAGGCTGCTCGGCGACACGTTCCCCGCCGTGCTGGAGACCGCGCCGGATCGCTTCTTCTTCGGCTTCGTCTGCCCCGCCTGACGCCGGGAGGAGCGATGAAAGCACTGGTCCTGGCGGGCGGCATGGGCACCCGGCTGCGCCCCTTCAGCGACAGCACTGCCAAACAGCTCGTGCCGGTGGCCAACAAACCTGTCCTGCTGTACGGGCTCGAGGCCATCGCGGCGGCGGGCATCACCGAGGTCGGCATCGTCGTCGGCGACCGCGGGGCCGAGATCCGGGCGGCCGTCGGCGACGGCGCGCGACTCGGGCTGCGGGTCAGCTACCTGCACCAGGACCGGCCGGCCGGCCTGGCCCACGGTGTGCTCATCGCCCGGGACTTCCTGGGCGACGACGACTTCGTGATGTACCTGGGCGACAACGTGTTCACGGACGGCATCGGCGACCTCGTCGCACGCTTCCTCGCCGGCGGCTGCGCGTCCGTGCTGCTGCTGGCCAAGGTCGAGGACACGAGCGAGTACGGCATCGCCGTAGTCGACGGGCAGGGCAGGGTCCGCGGCCTGGTCGAGAAGCCCGAGTGGTCGGTCAGCGATCTGGCGGTCACCGGGGCGTACGCGTTCTCGCCCGCGGTCCACGAGGCGGTACGCGCCATCCGCCCCAGCGCCAGAGGGGAGCTGGAGATCACCGACGCGGTGCGCTGGCTGGTCGACAACGGGCACCCGGTCCGCGCCGAGATGTGCACCGGATACTGGTGCGACACCGGACGCATCGACGACTGGCTGGACTGCGACCGCACCATCCTCGACACCGTGGAGCGCGACGTTCGCGGACAGGTCGACGCGGAGTCCGTCCTCACCGGACAGATCGTCGTCGATCCCACGGCCCAGGTGGTGCGCTCACGGGTCACCGGACCCGTCGTGGTCGGCGCGGGAGCCACACTGCGCGACGCCGACGTGGGCCCGCACCTGTCGGTCGGCCCGCACTGCCTGGTGGAGCGCAGCGCCGTCGCCCGCTCCGTACTCCTGGAGAGGTCCACGGTCAGCGGCGTCCGCGGTCTCACGGACTCGATCATCGGGCGCGGCGCCGAGGTCCGCGGCACCCGCTCCACCGCGACGCTGATCCTCGGTGACGCGGGCACGGCGACGGTCACGGGATGAGGGACGGCCGATGAGAGTGCTCGTGACCGGGGGCGCCGGCTTCATCGGCTCCCACTACGTACGGTCCATGCTGGCCGGCCGCTACCCGGGCTGGGAGGAAGCCTCCGTCACCGTCGTCGACAGCCTCACCTACGCCGGT
Organism: Streptomyces sp. NPDC058457; assembly: GCF_042720695.1. Lineage (NCBI taxonomy): Bacteria > Bacillati > Actinomycetota > Actinomycetes > Kitasatosporales > Streptomycetaceae > Streptomyces > Streptomyces sp. NPDC058457. The sequence continues at coordinate 63,692 of NZ_JBHXLU010000042.1, forward strand.
GACCTGCGCAATCTGCCCGCCCCGCACCCCCGGCTGACCTTCGTCCGCGGAGACGTGTGCGACCAGGCGCTCCTAGACCGGATCGTGCCCGGCCACGACGGTGTGGTCCACTTCGCGGCCGAGTCCCACGTGGACCGTTCCCTGACGGGTGCCGGAACCTTCGTCCGCACCAACGTGCTCGGCAGCCAGACGCTGCTGGAGAGCTGCCTGCGCGCCGAGATCCCGCGGATCGTGCTGGTCTCCACGGACGAGGTCTACGGCACCATCAGCAGCGGTTCGTGGACGGAGGACGCACCGCTGGAGCCCAACTCGCCCTACGCGGCCTCCAAGGCGTCGGCCGATCTGCTCGCCCGCGCCTACCACCGCAGCCACGGGCTGCCCGTCACGATCACCCGCTGCTCGAACAACTACGGCCCCCACCAGCTCCCCGAGAAGATCATCCCGCTCTTCGTGACACGACTGCTGGCGGGCGGCACCGTCCCGCTCTACGGCGACGGCCGGCACGTACGCGAATGGCAGCACGTCGACGACCACTGCCGGGGAATCCAGCTCGCCCTTGAACACGGCAGACCGGGCGCCGTCTACAACCTCGCGGGCGGCGCCGAACTCACCAACCTCGAACTGACCGGACGCCTGCTGGCCCTGTGCGGCGCGGACTGGAGCCGCGTCGAGTACACGGCCGACCGCAAGGGACACGACCGCAGATACGCCCTCGACGGAACGGCCGCCCGCGATGAACTCGGCTACGAGCCCCGCGTGCCCTTCGAACATGGACTCGCCGACACCGTCCAGTGGTACAAGGAGAACCGCTCCTGGTGGGCCGCCCCGGCGGCCGCGCCTGTCCCCACGCCCCACCGCCGAGGCACCGGCCGGCCCCGCTCCACCGCGGCGATCGTCGGCGCCGACGGATTCATCGGAAGCAGACTGCGCACCCACCTCGGCCGGGACCAGGGGATCGTCCCCTTCACCAGGGAACGGCCCGCCGTGGACGACGACGGCGCCCCGGCGCCGGAGCTGCGCACGGCCGACACCGTCTACTACCTGGCCACCAGAGTCAACCCCGCCACCGCCGGGCGGGACCCGGCGGCGGTGGCTGCCGACCACGACCACTTCCTCCGCCTCATGGACGCGCTCGCCGCACTGGAGCGACCACCGCTCCTGATCCTCGCCAGCTCGGGCGGCACCGTCTACGACGTGGCAGCCCCCTGCCCGTACGGCGAGGACGCCGCCCTGCACCCCTCCAACGCCTACGGGGCGGCCAAACTGGCCCTGGAACAGGCGTTGTTCTCGCGCCGCGCCGAACTTCCCGGGATCGCCCTGCGGCTGTCGAACGTCTACGGACCCGGCCAGCGCACCGGCACCGGACTAGGAGTCGTCGCCCACTGGCTGCGAGCCGTCGCCGAGGGAACCCAGCTGCGCGTCATCGGCGACCCGGCCACCGTCCGCGACTACGTGTACGTCGACGACGTCTGCGCCGCGCTCGAAAAGGTCCGCGCCGCGCACACAGCGGGCTTGCCCCTGCCCGCCGCCCTGAACATCGGCTCCGGCGAGGGCACCTCGCTCAGCGACCTCCTGGCAGCCCTGGAGGCCACCGTCCAACGCGAGTTGTCCGTGGAGTACGCCCCGCGCCGCAGCTTCGACCGCCGCGACGCGGTGCTCGACACGAGCAGGACACACCAGGTGCTCGGCTGGCGGTCGAGCACCTCACTGCCCGAAGGGCTGGCCCGCACCTGGCGGTCCATCGCCGGCCCGCACGCCGTTACCGTCGGCACCCATGAGGAGAAACGATGAGGATCCTGGTCACCGGAGGAGCCGGATTCATCGGCAGCAGGGTCGTCGCCGCCCTGCTGGAGGCGGGGCACGAACCGCGGGTCCTGGACTCCCTCGTGCCCGCGGTGCACCCGGACGGCCCGCCCACCCTGCCGGACGGGGTCGACCTGCACCACGCCGATCTCACCGACCCCGCCGCCGTGCGGGCGGCCCTGCGCGGAGTGGACCTGGTCAGCCATCAGGCCGCGATGGTCGGCAGGGGGCGCGAGATCCTCGACGCGCCCGCCTACGCGAGCAGCAACGTACTGGGCACCGCCACCCTGCTGACCGCCATGACGGAGGCGGGGACCGGGCGGATGGTCCTGGGCAGTTCGGTCGTCATCTACGGCGACAGCAGGTACGACTGCCCGGCCCACGGTCGGGTACGGCCCGCCCCGCGCGAGCGCGCCGATCTCGATGCGGGCCGCTTCGAGCCGCGCTGCCCGCGCTGCGGCACCGACGTCATGGCGAGCGCCGTGCAGGAGGACGATCCGCTGGACCCGCCGCGCAATGTCTACGCGGTCACCAAGCTCGCCCAGGAACACTTGGTCGCAGCCTGGGCCAGGGAGACCGGCGCGAGCGCCACCGCGTTGCGCTACCACAACGTGTACGGCCCCGACATGCCGCAGGACAGCCCCTACTCGGGCGTCACCGCGACCTTCCGTTCCGCGGTGGCCCGCGGCGAGGCGCCCCGCGTCTTCGAGGACGGCGAACCCCGCAGGGATTTCGTGCACGTACGCGACGTCGCCTCCGCCAATGTCGCGGCGCTCGCCCGCGACACCCCCGGACTGCGTGCCTACAACGTCGCGAGCGGCACACCCCGCAGCATCGGCGAGCTGGCCGAGGCGCTCGCCGCGGCCGGCGGGGCGCCCGCCCCGCGGATCACCGGCGAGTACCGGATCGGCGACGTACGCCATGTGTTCGCCTCGGCCGAGCGGGCGGCGCTGGAGCTCGGCTGGCGGGCGCGGACCGACTTCCTCGACGGGGTCAAGGAGTTCGCGACCGCGCCGATGCGGTCGGCCCCGCAGGGCCACGGTGGGTGAGGAGAGGGCATGCGGCTGAGCGTGGACGAGGAACGCTGTGTAGGGGCAGGCCAGTGCGTGTGGGCGCTGCCCGAGGTCTTCGCGCAGAGCGAGCGCACCGGCACGGTCGTGCTGCTGCGCGAGCTGCCCGCGCGTGAGACGGGGGACCGGGTGCGGGCGGTCGTGCGCGCCTGCCCCTCAGGAGCGCTGCGGCTCATCGAGGACTGACCCGGCCGCTCCCGAGCCGGCGCGTCCGGCCCGGAACTCGGGACACGCGGCCTGTCATCCGTCCTTGGCGAAGACGCTCAGCGGGGACCACCACTGGAGCGGGCGCGGGCGCGCGGGCTCGGGCAGCGCCCGCAACGCCGCGATCACCGGCTCCACCAGTCCGCGCCAGACCGGCTCGGTCACGTCCCACAGGTACGGGTACTGCCGCGCCTCCATGGCGCCGGCGAAGTCCTCGGGCGAGAAGCCGCGTTCGTTGGGTCCGAGGGCGTACTGCGTGACAGTCCGCAACCCCGCCGCCCCGGCCGCGCGGGCCAGGCCCTCGACGGTGTCGGGGCGCTCGCGCAACGGGTCCAGGGGCTTCATCGCCTCGGTCACATCGGCCGGCGGGTCCGCGTAGGTCTCCCCGTGCACGGCCACCAGCCGGCCACCCGGTGCCAGTACCCGTGCCGCCTCCGCCACCGCCGCGTCCATGTCGCCCACGAGGTGCAGGACATGGGCGCAGAGCACGTTCGGCACGGCGCCCCGCGCGTACGGCAGGGCCCGCGCGTCGCCGCGCGTGACCCGCGCACCGAGCCGTTGTCTCGCCTGTCGCAGCATCTCGGCGGAGATGTCCACCCCGAGAGCGGGGTGGCCCGCCTGGGCCAGCGCCGCGGCGACGGCACCGGTCCCGATGCCGACTTCGAGCACCGGACCCGGCACCAAGTGGGGGATGACGAGCGCGGCCACCGCGCGGCCCCGCGCGTCCCCGTCACGGGTCGCGTCGTACGTCTTGGCGATGCGGTCGAAGCTCTTGGCGGGGGCGCTGGTCGGAAGCGAGTCGGTCATGGACACAGCATCGCCCCTCAACCGCACGCCCTACTGCGCAGAATTGGGCAGCCGGGGCGGTGGGCACTGCCTAGCTTGCGGGATGTGAGTACACCGTCAGCGAAGAGCACCGAGACCACGACCACCTCCGGGTTCGCTGTCCCCGATCTGCTGCGCATGCGGGTGTCGGAGGATCCCGACCGGACCGTCATGCGGGTCGACGGGGCGGCGACCATGACCTACGCCGACTGGGACGCCCGGTCGGACGCCCTCGCACACGGCCTCCTTGACGCCGGGGCCGCCCGCGGCGAGGTGGTGGCCCTGCTGTTCGGGGGGATGGACTGGGTCGACTACGCGGTGGCCTACATGGGGATCCTCAAAGCCGGCTGCACCGCCATCCACCTCAACGACACCATGCCGAGGGCGGAGACCGCCCGCCGCCTCGCCCAGTGCCGCCCCCGCGGCATGATCCGCGGCAGCGTCACAGCTCCGCCCGACGACCCAGGCTGCTGGGTGAGGACCGTCGCCGCGCTGGAGACCGGCGAACAGACGCCCGTGGACCTGCGGGTGGGGCCCGAGGACATCAGTGACCTCCTGTACTCGTCGGGCACCACGGGCGACTCCAAGCCGGTACGCGTCCCGCACGGCAATCTGACCTTCGGACGCGGACCCGAGGCGTTCGCGCAGTTCGGCGACCCCCGCCCGCTCATCGTGCCCATGCAGCTCGGCACCACCGCCAGCGTGACCACCACCAACGTCGCGCTGTCCCTTCGGGCCACCCTCATCGCGACCCGGCCCGGGGACGTGGAGCGCATGGGAGAACTCATCGCCGAGCACGGTGTCGGTTCCGTCATGGTCAATCCGATGATCGCCGCCCGGATGGTCGCCGCGAAGATCCACGAACGGTACGACCTCAGTTCCGTGCACACCCTCGCCTCGGCCGCCGCGGCCATCGCCCCCGCGCTCGCGGACCGGCTCCTTGCGATGTTCCCCGGCGCCCGCCTCAACAGCTCCTACACCGAGGTCGAAGCGGTGCCCGGTGTCGTCGTCAGCACCTACGACCCGGCGCGGCCACTCTCCGTGGGACGTCCCACCCCCAGCACCGGGGTCCGCGTGGTGGACGAGCACGACGTCCCCGTACCCGACGGCGACCTGGGCCGGATCCAGCTGCGGTGCGCGGCTCCGCGGCGCCGCTACCTGCACAACCAGCAGCCCCCGGGAGACGACTGGACCCGCACCGGCGACCTCGGCTACATCGGCGACGACGGCGACCTCTACCTGTTCGACCGGGCCGAGGACGCCATCCACACTCCCACCGAGATCCTGTCGAGCATCGCTCTCGAAGCAGCGGTGTACGAGCATCCCGCGGTCCTGGAGGCAGCTGTCTTCGGCGTCCCGGACGGGAGCGGCGGGCAGCGGGTGGCCGCCGCCGTCGTGCTCGCCCCGGACGGCACTCTCGACGACCTGAACACCTTCCTCGAGCGCCGGTTGCCCCCGCATCAGGTGCCGCGACAGATCGAGCTGCTGCCCGAACTCCCCTTCTCACCCAACGGCAAGGTGCGCAAGCGGGTCCTGCGGGACCGGCTGCGCGAGGCCGCCGCGCGCCCGGCCCGGCCCTGATCCTCACACACCGAACGGCACACGCATCCCTGGCGCCCCACAGCGGCAGGACCCACAACGACGGAAGGACATCCGCCATGTCTGGACAGCACGCGGCGAAGGCGACGTTTCGAATGGTGTCGTGGGACGAGAAGCCTCTCGGCGAGGAGCAGGAGGGCGGCGCACGCATCGTGCATGCCTCGACGACCCAGCGGTTCGAGGGCGAGATCGAGGGCGACGTCCGCGCCGAGTACCTGATGGTGCGGCCCGACGACACCTTCGCCGACATCGCCGGCATGCTCACGGTCACCGGCACCCTCGGCGGCCGGAGCGGCGGCTTCGCCCTGCGCACCAACGGCACCTTCGACAAGGGCACCCTCCAGGCCGAGCTGTGGGTCGTCCCCGGCTCCGGCACCGGGGAGCTGGCGGGGCTCTCCGGGGGCGGCAACTACCTCTCCCAGGAGGAGGCCGCGGGCACCGTCACCCTCAGCTACCGCTTCGACTGACCCCGCTCACCCCGTCATTCCCCCTACGTACAGGCAGGAGACCACGCACATGCCCGTTCCCACGTCCCAGGACTTCTTCATCCCGTCCGCCCAGCACCAGACCACCCTCCCTCCTGAGAAGATCCTGCATTCCGCGAATTCCGGCGTCATCGTCGAACGGGTCGGTCAGCTGCATGCCGAATTCCGTTCGGAAGGGCGCCAGTTCGGCCGGGAACTCGCCGAATACCTGAACACCAACTATGCCGGAATCGTGTCCGTCTTCGTGTACGAGGAGACGTTCGGTGTCAAGGACCGGCTGCATTTCCTCATGCACCTGAAGTCCTTCGACGCGTACGAGACGCTGGTGCAGATGGGCACCCAGGACGCGGGGTGGCGCGACATCATGATGCGCCCCCGCATCCCCGAGGAGCGCGGTGGCGGAACCTGGGATCGCATGTTCCTCGACGGCGGCCTCAAGGAAGAGGTGCTGATTCCCTCGACCTTCGGCATGTACGGCACGGCCGACAGCAGACTCGACACCGTGCGCGAGGACGGCAGCGGCGGTGTGCGCTTCGACGTCCCCACCGCGCAGTTGCAGACCGACGTCCCGGCCGACGAGATCCTGCACTCCGCCAACTGCGGCATCCTCATGCACCGCACCGGTGAGCTGAACTACGCCTTCCGGGCCGAGGGCCGCATGTTCGCACGGGCCCTGTGCGACGCCTGGAACGAGAGCCTCAAGGGCCACGCGACGATCTTCCTGTACGAGGAGGCCTTCGGGAAGTCCGACCGCATCCACCACTTCATCCACCTGAAGTCGCTCAGCTCCTACTACACGCTGATGGGGCTGCGCGCGGTCAACACCTCGGCCACCCGGGAGGTGTTCACCAAACAGTGGATATCCGACGAGCGGGGCGGTGGCGGGTGGGAGCGCATGTTCGTCCAGGGCTCCTTGGGAGACATGGCACTGACGCCGCAGCACTGGGGCATGTACGCCACCCAGGCCGCCGAGGGCGAGTGATCGGGTCGTGTACGACGTGATCGTCGTCGGGGCCCGCGCCGCCGGTGCCCCGGCCGCCATGCTGTTCGCCCGCGCCGGCCACCGGGTGCTCCTGCTGGAACGCTCGGTCTTCCCCGCGGACACCCTCTCCACGCTCTACATCCAGCAGCCGGGCGTGGCCCGCTTGGCCCGCTGGGGCCTGCTCGACGCCGTGCGGGCCACCGGCTGCCCGCCGCTGGAACGCGTCCTCTACGAGGTGGGCGGTGTCCGGGTGACCGGCTGTTCCAGCGGCATCGACGGCATCCGTGAGGCGTACGCGCCCCGGCGACACCTCCTCGACCGCATCCTCGTCGAGGGCGCTGTCGCCGCAGGAGCCGAGTTCCGGGACGGCTGCGAGGTCACCGGCCTCCTCCACGACGGTGACAGGGTGGCCGGTGTCCGCTGGAACGGCCCGGGCGGCGCCGTCCACACCGAGCGGGCCCATCTGGTGGTGGGAGCAGACGGGATGCGCTCCACGGTCGCCCGGCTTGCCGGAGCCGCCAGACAGGTCGAGCACCCCGCCCTCACCTGCGCCTACTACACCTTCTGGCAGGGGCCGCGCACAGACTTCGAGATGTATGAGGGGCCCACCGGATGGATCGCCGCGGTCCCCACCAACGACGCCACCCTGATCGCCGCCTACCACCCGCAGCACCGCTTCGACGAGGTGCGGCGGGACGCCGTGAACGCCTACCTCGAAAGCGTCCGGGTCAACGCCCCCGCCCTGCACGCCCAACTCGACAACGCGAAACGCATGGAACGCCTGTACGGAACGGGCGACCAGCAGAACTTCTTTCGCACCGCCACGGGGCCCGGCTGGGTGCTCATCGGTGACGCCGGCCACCACAAGGACTCACTGACGGCCCAGGGCATCGGCGACGCGCTGATGCAGGCGGAGCTGCTCGTCGAAGGGGTCCAGGAGCACGTCGGCGACCCGGTCGCACAGGCCGACGCCCTCAGCGCTTTCGCCACCGAACGGGACACGAGGCTCAGCGGCCCGTTCCAGGCCACCTTGGGGGTGGCGCAGGCCGATGCCCAGGGCCGCAGGATCGCTCTCCTGCGCGCCGTCTCCACCTCGCCCGAGCTGACCCAGCGATACTTCGACACGCTCTCGGGAGTCGCCCCGCTCGACGGTCTCTACACCCCGGAGCTGCTGCGGCTGATGCAGGAGGTGGCCGCCACCGGGTAGGTCCGTGGGACCGGCACGGTGCCCGGCAGCCGGACGGAAATCCGCGATTCCGTCCGGCCGTTGCTGCGGTGGTCGCCTTGTCGCGCAACCCGCTCAGCGGCGTGCGAACGCGGCCAGCACCTGCTCGGTGTTGCGCACCCGGCCGAGCAGCGGCATGACCCGGGACACCGAGTCGTGGTGGGCCGCCGCGTCGAACGCCGTGGTCGCGTCCTCGATCAGCACCTGTTCGAAGCCGCGGTCGTAGGCCTCGCGGGCGGCGGACTCGACGCCGAGATTCGTCGCGATCCCGGCGAGCAGCAGCGTCGTGACGCCGTTGCGACGCAGCAGCACCTCCAGCTCCGTTCCGTAGAAGCTGCCCCACTGGTGTTTGGTGACGACGTGATCGGCGCAGTCCGTCAGTTCGGGGTGGATCTCGGCCCAGTGCGGCGGGACCGGGACGCCCGCGGGCACGCCGGCGTCGGTGCGCGGCGCGGGGAACGGCACCCCCGTCAGGCCCATCGACCCGCGGACCACGACCACCAGGCCGCCGAGTTCGCGCAGCGTCGTCGCAGTCCGACGCGCTCTGCCGACCGCGTCCTCGGCGGTATGCGGTCCGAGTTCGGCAGCACCTCCCATTCCCTCGACCACGCCGCGCTGGAAGTCGACCAGCACGAGAGCGGTGGTTTTCGGGTCGATTCCCAAGGCGTCCTCGGTGCTCATGGAATTCCCTTTCGCTCCGTGCGGGCCCGCGAGAAGGCCCGTAGGAAAAGGCTAGGGAATTGCCTGAGACCGCCCTGCTCAACACTGAGCAGCCGGGTCCGGAGCGCCTCCCTAGCCTGCTGGCAAAGCCTGGCCGGAAAAAGGAGCTGACGAAAGAGTGCTCAGCCTTGAGACGCGGCGTGCTGTGGCCGAACTGACGAAAGCGGTGAAGGACGTCGGTCCGCTGGCCCACGCGCTGGCGCCTCCCCTGCACGTGGCGCCCGCCGACCGACGAGGGCTCCAGCGCGTCCTGGACCGGGTCACGGAACAGCTTCACGTGCCGCCGATGCGGCTGACCAACCGCAGGAACCTGAGCCCCTTCGGCCGGGTCGTCAGCGCCCGTCTCGCACTGGAACGGCTGGAGGCATCGCTCACGGCCACGACCACGGACGAGGATTCCGACGAGTTCGAGACGACAGTGGACTCCGCCCTCGCCCTCGACTTCGACAGCTTCTGCGAGCGGGACACCGTGCGCGCCGCGGACGGCGCCGCACTCCCCGGCTACGCGGCCGGCGATCCGGACGCCCCCGGGGTGGTCCTCGCGTCGGCCTGTGGCATGCCGGCCCGGCTCGCCGAGGTGTGGATGCGCAGACTCGCGGTGCACAACCGGGTGGTCACCTGGGAGAGCCGGGGTCTGTTCGTGGACACGGGCGGAGGCGGCGGCGCGACCGACGTCGCCGCCCAGGTCGGCGACCTGTTCGCGGTCATGGACCACTTCGGTCTGCGGCGGGCCCACGTCGTCGGCCTCTGCGGCGGCGCCGTCCTCGCGGTGCGTGCCGCCGGCGCGCGTCCGGAGCGGGTCGGCTCACTCAGCCTCTGGCACGGCGACTTCGAACTGGGCGAGCATGCGCCGAAGACGAGCCATCAGCGCAACCTCCAGGCGTTCATGGCCATGGCCGCGGAGAACCGGGTGAGCGCGAGCAGCGTGCACGCCGTGCTCTGCCAGTCGATGCTGACCACCGTCCCGCCGGGCCTCGCCCACCTCGTGCTCTACCCGTACGCCACCCCCGAACTGCTCTTTCGCTACTGCCAGCTCAACGGCGCCCTCATGGGCGCCGACGTGGCCACGCAACTGCCCCGCATCGAACAGCCCGCGCTGGTGGTGACGAGCGTGGACGACGACACCGCCCACCCTGACGGCTCCCGCTACGTCGCCGCGGCGCTGCCCGACGCACGTCTGGTGGTGGCCGACAGCGGAGACCATCTCGGGCTCTTCCGGGCCGGGAACGCGATGCTCGACCTGGCCACGCGCTTCATCACCCGGGGGGAACTGTGAACCGCGACCAGGCCGCCGCCCCGCACGCCGTCGTCCTCTCCGCCTCCGGCCCGGCCGGGCTCAGGGCGAGCGCCCGCCTCCTGCGGGAGCACCTCGTCGAAGCCGCCGGGCCGGACGGGCAACGGGAACTGCCGCTCGCCGACGTGGCGTACACCCTGCAGACCGGAAGGGCCGAGCTGGAACACCGTCTCGCGATTACCGTGACCGAACTGACCGACGTCGGCGAGGCACTTGACGCCTACCTCGCGGGTCGGTCGCACCCCGCACTGGCTACGGGCACCTCCGACGACGGGGGCGGCGCGGTCAGTGCGTCGATCAGCGCGAGCGGTACCGCCGCGACGACGGAATGCGAGGCGGCCCGCGTCTGGGTGCACGGCGCGCCCGTGGACTGGCGCGCGTACTGGACGCAGCCGGCCGGACGCGTCTCGCTGCCCACCTCCACCTGGGGCGACGAGACGGTCGACGCCGGGCAGGAGACCCACCCGCTTCGGACGACGGCCCCGTACGACAGGGGCGACAGGGGGCACGCCGCCGACGCGGCGGCCGCTCTCGCCTGGTTGACCCGGACGTACGCGCAGGTGTCCGGTCTGTCGCCCGAGCAACTCGAACCCCGTACGCCACTGGACCGGTACGGCCTCAGCTCCTTCCTCGTCTCGCGACTGAACGCACGGCTGGAGGAGGAACTGGGCGAGCGGGACCGCACGCTGTTCTACGCCCACGCCGACCTCGCCGGTGTGGCGGACGAACTGGCCCGCCGCCACCCGCACCTGCGGACGGCGGACCGCCCGGACGACGACCCCCGGCACACCGCGGCACGCGGCACCGACCGGGCCGCTGAGGAGCCGCACGACGACGACGGCGCCGTGGCCGTGATCGGCATCGCGGGACGCTACCCCCAGGCAGCCGACCTCGACACGCTCTGGCAGCGTCTGGTCAGCGGCACCGACTGCGTGACGACCCTGCCCGCGGACCGGGCGCGGGACGACTGGCCCGCCGACCTCGCGCACGGCGGCTTCCTCGACCGCATCGACGCCTTCGACCCCCTGCTCTTCGGCATCACCCCGCGCGACGCCGACCTGATGGACCCTCAGGAGCGGATCTTTCTCGAAGTGGTGTGGGAGGCGCTGGACGACGCAGGATATCCGCGCAGCCGGCTGCGCGAGCGGCACGCCGGAAAGGTGGCCGTCTACGCGGGCGCCATGTACAACGAGTACCCCTACTTCGGAGTGGAGTCGACGCTGCGCGGCGCCCCGCTCGACACGGGGACCACCCTGGGCGGGATCGCCAACCGGGTCTCCTACCACTTCGACCTCAACGGCCCCAGCCTGACCGTGGACACGATGTGTTCGTCGTCGCTGGTCGCCATCGGCCTGGCGATACGGGCCCTGCGCTCCGGCGAGGTGGAGGCGGCCCTGGCGGGAGGTGTGAACCTGTCCGTCCACCCGAACAAGTTCCGCCAGCAACAGCGCATGCGGCTCACCGCGCGAGGAAGGCGCTGCCGCAGCTTCGGCGCGGACGGCGACGGCTTCGTGCCCGCGGAGGGTGCTGGCGTCGTGCTCCTCAAACCCCTGCGCGCCGCGCTCACCGACGGCGACCGCGTCCACGCGGTACTGCGCGGCAGCGCCACCGTCCACGCCGGCCGCACCAACGGCTTCCTCGTCCCGAACCCGCGCGCACAGGCCGCCATGGTCGCCGCCGCCCTGCGGGACGCGTCGGTGCCCGCCGACACCATCGGCTACATCGAGGCGCACGGGGCCGGTACGTCGTTGGGCGACCCGGTCGAGATCGCGGGGCTCGGCGAGGTCTTCGGCGGCCGGGGCCTCGCGCCGGGGACCATCCCCATCGGGTCCGTCAAGTCCAACCTCGGCCACGTGGAACCGGCGGCGGGCATCGCGGGACTCACCAAGGTCATCCTTCAGATGCGGCACGGCAGCTTCGCGCCGTCCCTGCACGCGGAGGAGCTGAACCCCGGCATCGACTGGGACTCCGTGCCCTTCCGGGTGCAGCGCACGGCCGCCGACTGGCCCGCGGGCGAACACCCCCGCAGGGCCGGGATCAGCTCCTTCGGCGCGGGCGGCACACTCGCGCATCTCATCGTGGAGGAGGCGCCTCCCGCAGCCCCGCGCGGGGAGAGCGCGGCCACCGTCGCCGGACCGCTCTTCTTCCCGCTCTCGGCCTACGACGAGCGGAGCCTGCGAGCCGTGGCGGGACGCCTGGCGGCAGCGCTCCGCGAGCGGGACGGGCACAGCGCGGCCGACCTCGTCGATCTCGCGTACACCCTGTACGTAGGGCGGGAGCCGCTGCGGGAGCGGCTGGCGGTCCTCGCCACGGACCTCGCGGGACTGCGCGAGCGCCTGGAACGCTTCGCCGACGGTGGCCCCGAGGCCGTCAGGGACGATCCGCACGCCTTCCACGGCCGCATCCGCGGAGGCTCGGAGTACTCCTCGCCCGCCTCGGACGACCTGGCCGCCCTGGCCCGGCACTGGGTCGACGGCGGCCGGGTCACGTGGGCGGACGTGCGCTCGGCCGACACCCGGTACGCACCGCGTCTCGTGCCGCTGCCCTCGTACCCGTTCGCCCGGATGCGCTGCTGGCCGCCGCAACTGGATGAGGCCACCACGACCGCCATCGCCGCGGCACCGGTGGCCGCTGACACCCGCGTCGCCGAGCCCGTCCGGGACGACATCCCCTTGTACACCCGCGGCTGGCGGTCCGTCGGGGCCCTGCCCACGGTGTCCGGTGCACCGGACGAGGCGCTGCTCTGCCTGTTCTCGGACGCCTCGCAGCCGGTGGCCCGCGCCCTGGCGCAGCGGCTCGGCGGGCGGCGCGTGCTGCTGGTCCGTGAGGGCGGCGAACTGCGGGACGGCGTACCCGGCTACGTCGACGAGACCGGGGCGCAGGACATCGTCCGCAGCTTCCTCGACGATCACACCGGGCCCGTCGGCCTGCTCGACCTGGCGGATCTGCACCGCTCGCCCGTCGAGTGCGGACTGTGGCGGGCCCGGCTCGCCGTGCTGCGGACGCTGGTGGGCGAGCGGGCGGTCGCCGGACTGCGTGTCCTCCAGGTCACCTCGGGGCTGCAGAGCCTCGACGGACCGTCCACGAATCAGGCGGGCGCCAGGACCGCCGCCTTCGTTCGCGTCATCGGTGCGGAGTACCGCCGTCTCAGGGCCTCGGTCCTCGACACCGACACCGGTCCCGGTCACGAGGAGGACCTCGTGACCCAGATCCTCGCGGAGTGGTCGGCGAAGGATGCCGTGGGGGAGGTGTGCCATCGGGCGGGGGCCCGGTTGCTTCCCGAACTGCGCCCGGTGCGCGCGCCCTGGCAGCCCCTGCGCACCGACCCCGACGCCGCCTACGTGATCACCGGCGGAACGCGCGGGATCGGCGCCCGCGTCGCCCGGCTGCTGGCGGAACGCGGTGCCCGCACCCTCGTCCTGTGCGGGACACCCCGGCCGGGGGGCGTGGCCGACGACGACCCCGCGGCTACCGAATCGGCCGCGACGGTACGCGAGTTGCGGGAGCGGGGCGTGGACGTGCGGGTGCACCGGGCGCCGCTCACCGACCGGCAGGCGCTCGGGGCGATGCTCGCGGAGGTGCGGCGGACCGTCTCCCGCATCGGCGGCATTGTGCACTGCGCGGGACGGCCCGCCCGCGCCACCGACGGCTTCGCACACCTGGAGCTCGACGAGGCGAGGGAAGTGCTGGACCCCAAGGCCGACGGCCTGGAAGCACTGCTCGCCACCTTGGCGGACTCGGCGGACCAGGGCGACGACCCGGACTTCCTCCTCCTGTTCTCCTCGGTGTGCAGCGCGGTGCCGTCCCTCGCGGCGGGGTGCACCGACTACGCGGCCGCCAACGGGCTGCTCGACTTCGCCGCCGCAAGCCGATCCGGTATGGACCGCCCCCGAGTGATCTCCGTCGACTGGCCCCAGTGGGCGCAGAGCGGCGGCACCCGGCACCTGCCCAACCCTTGCGCCCCGGTGGGTATCGGTCCGCTCACCGACGCCGAAGGACTTCGTGTCCTGGAACGGGCGCTCGCCCTGCCCTCCGGCTCCCGGATCCTGCCGGCCGCCCCGCAGGAGGGCGCACCGCCTCCCGATCCCGACCGGCTGGTCCTGCTGCGAAGGGACGCCACTGTCGCCATGCCCGAGTCGCCTGTTCCGCCCGAGCAACCCGAGTCACCTGAACCACCTGAGCCACCCGAGTCCCTTATGGGCCCGCCCCGTTGGCTGATCGACATCTTCGCGGACACGCTGCGCATGCCGGCCGACGCCCTCGACACCTCGACGTCCTTCAGCGACCTCGGCGTGGAATCGATCATGCTCGGCGAACTGCTGCGCATGATCGAGGACCGGATCGAGAGGCCCCTGCACCCGGCCGCGTTGCTCGAACACCCGACCCTCGACGCCCTCGCCGCTCACCTCGGAGTCCAGCGGGCCGAGCCTACGGCCCACGCCGCACCGCCCGAGGAACGGGTCCCGTCCGACCGTCCGCCGTCGCCCCAGGAACGTACGCCGGACAACCGGATCGCGGTGATCGGTCTTGCCACCCGGTTCCCCGGCGCCCCGGACGTGGACTCCTTCTGGGCGGGGCTGCTTGCCGGCCGCGACGCCGTCACCGAGGTGCCCGCCTCCCGGTGGGACGTACACCGCTGGTACCGGCCGGAGCGGGCCCCGGCCCGCAGCATCAGCAAGTGGGGCGGGTTCGTCGAGGGCATCGAGGACTTCGACCCGGCCTACTTCGGTTTCGGCGACGAGGAAGCCACCTGCCTCGACCCTGCCATCCGGCTCTTCCTCGAAGGATCCGCGGCCTGTGTCCGTGAAGCCGGGTACGACGACGGCGAGCTCGCGGGCCAGGACGTGGGCGTGTTCGTCGGCGCCCGGATGTCCGACTACGGGGCACGGGCCGGCACCTGGTCCGGCGCGCTCCGCTCCGACCAGAACTTCATCGCCGCGCACGTGGCACACCACTTCGACTTCCGCGGCCCCAACCTCGTGGTCGACAGCGCCTGCTCGTCGTCGCTGGTGAGTGTGCAACTCGCCGTGCGCAGCCTGCTGGCGGGGGAGTCGCGGCTCGCCCTCGCGGGCGGCGTCGAGATTCTGCTGGACGAGAAGCCCTACCTCGAACTGAGCGCGGCCCGCGCGCTCTCGCCCTCCGGCAGATGCGCCACGTTCGACGAGCGCGCCGACGGTTTCGTACCGGCCGAGGGGTGCGGGGTCGTCCTGCTCAAGCCGCTCGCCGCGGCCCTCGCGGACGGGGACCGCGTCCACGCCGTCATCGAAGCGGTGGCCGTCAACAACGACGGCCGCACCATGGGCGTCACCACCCCCAGCCCCGAGGCCCAGGCGCGCGTCGTGCGGCGCGCGCTTCAGGACGCGGGCCGGCGCCCCGATGAGATCGGGATGGTGGAGGCGCACGGCACCGGCACCCTGATCGGCGACCCCATCGAACTGCGGTCCCTCACCGACGTGTTCGCCGGAGTGGGCCCCGGATCGTGCGCCATAGGCAGCGTCAAGACCAACCTGGGCCACCTCCTGTCAGCCGCGGGCATCGCGGGACTCGCCAAGACCGTCCTCGCCCTGGAGCACGGACTGATCCCCGCCACGCTCTCCTGTGACCGCCCCAACCCGCGCTTCGACTTCTCCACCTCCCCCTTCTTCCCCAACACCCGCCTTTCGCCGTGGCCTTCGGGAGCGGCTGAGCGCGTGGCGGGACTGAGTTCCTTCGGGCTCGGTGGCACCAACGCCCACCTCATCGCGGCCGCGCTCGACCCGGCGGAGCGCGAGGGGCGGCCCGTGCGACGCAGCCCCCTGCCGCCACCCGGCTTCCACCGCCGCCGACTGTGGCTGGAACCACGGCGGGAGGAGCGGACGGCGACCGCGCCCACCCGCTCCTCGTTCCTGGACCTCGAACTGACCGTCGGCGGACGCGACATCGCGCCCGCCCACCGGTCGAACGCTGTGTGAGGGAGTCCCATGACCGCAGTTGAGTGCCGCACGACGGTGACCACAGACGACTTCGTGCTCGGTGCGCACCGGGTGGACGGCGTCGCCGTACTGCCGGGCGCGGCCTTCCTCGACCTCGTGCACCGCATGCTGGCCGCGGCGGGCGAGGACCGGGCCCGAGCGGTCCTGCGCGACATCGTCTTCGTGCGCCCGCTGACCGCCGTGGACGGCTGCGACCGGCAGATCCACTGCACCGTGTCGGACCCCGACGCGCGCCGCGTCCACGACGTACGGGTACGCAGCCGCGCCCTGCGCGAGGACGGCCAACCCACCGACTGGCAGGAGCATCTCACCGCTTCGCTCCACTACGAGGACGAGCCCCGGCCACCTGACATCGACCCCGGCGCCCTGTCCGCGCCGACGGCGACCACGACGACGGCCATGGCGGATCGCTACCGGGCGGCCGCCGCGAGGAAAGTGGTGCACGACGCGCCGATGCGCTGTACCGGCACCCTCCACCGGACCGCCACCCACACCCTCGCCACGCTGCGCCTCGAACAACCGGACACGGCGGGCGCGGCCGGGTTCGCCCTGCACCCCGCGCTGCTGGACGCCGCCACCCTCGTGGCGTTCCCCGAACCCGAGGGCTCCGCACCGGGCGAGCCGTATCTCCTCGTGCACATCCGCGAGTTCAGGGCACCGCGCACCCCCACGGGCAGCTGCCACGTTCTGGTGCCCGCACCGGCAGGACCCACCGCGGCCGGTGGCGGCGTGGCCCTGACGCGCGATCTGACACTCCACGACGACGACGGACGGTTCGTGGCCGCATGCACCGGCGTGACCTGGAAACGCGCCGAGTCCCCCGGTTCTCGACGCGGCGCCTCCGCCGAGGCTGCCGCGCCGCCCGCCGGGCGGGCCACGACCACGGACGTCGTGGCGCTTCTACGGGGACTGGTCGGCGCCGTCCTCGAACGCGCTCCGGAGTCCGTCGACGCCCAGACCGGCTTCTACGACCTCGGCCTGGACTCCGTCGCGCTGCTCGCCCTGGGCCGGGAACTGGAACAGGTCGTCGGCGCACCCCTTTATCCGACCCTGCTGTTCGAGTACAGCGACATCAACAGCCTCGCCGCGCATCTGGCGGCCGAGTTCGACATCCAAACCCCGGCGGGCCCTGCCGACGTACCCGCAGAGGCACCCGCCGGCGCCGCCGCCGACGGCCCCCAGGCCGGAGAAGCCCGCACCCGCTGTCTGGTCGACCGCTGGCTACAAGAGGAAGTACCGCGCCGCGACGTGGGGAGTCCCGGCCCACTCGTCGTCATGGGACCGCGCCGCCACCTCACGGAACTCCCGCACGGGGCGGTCCCCGCGCTCCGCACCGTCGATACAGCGGAACCACGGCTCGACCAGGACAGCCACGCCGCCGCGGCGGCCGAGGCCGCCCGCGCTCTCGACGCGCTCGTGGACCCGGGCAGCGGCGCGGCGGCCGAAGTGGCTCTCGTCCTGCCCGGTACCGCCGACGAGACCGGCGTCACCGACGCGTGCGTCGCCCTCTGGCACACCGCACGGGCCCTGATCGACCGCGGCGGTACCGCAGGCGTACGACTGCACGTCATCTGTCCCGGCACCGACGCACACGCGCCCGTCCCCGCCGCCCTCGCGGCCCTGGCCCGGACCGTCACCGCGGAGACACCCCGCCTGCGATGCAGAGTCGTGTCGGCCCCCGCCGCGAGTGGCGGCGCCGCCACCGCCGAGGACGTCCGCGAACTCGTTCGGGAGGCGGTGCTCGATCCCTCCGACGAGTCGGAGGTCCGCCACGAGGGCGGTTGCAGGCTGGTCCGGCGCTGGCTGCCCGCGCCCCCGCCGTCCGGGGACGCCCCGGGAGCACTGCGCCACCAGGGCGTGTACCTGATCAGCGGCGGGGCCGGCGGACTCGGCAAGCTGGTCGCACGACACCTCGTCGAGCGGTACACCGCCCGCGTGGTCCTGGCCGGCCGCGGTTCCCTGCCACCGGAGCTGTCGGCCGAACTCGGCAACTGGCGCGGGGGAGAAGCCCGGTACGTACAGGCCGACGTCACCGACCCCGAGCAGGCCGTCCGTGCCGCACAGGAGACACGGGCCGCGTTCGGCCGTATCGACGGCGTACTGCACCTGGCCGGTGTCCGCGCGGACGGGGTGTACCCGCACAAGCACCCGGAGGAGATCACCCGAGTCCTGGCGCCCAAGGCCCTCGGCGCCCTGCACCTGGACGCGGCCACCGCCACCGACGACCTGGACTTCTTCGCCCTGTTCTCCTCCCTGTCCGCGATCGTGCCCAACCCCGGGCAGTGCGACTACGCGGCCGCCAACGCCTTCCTGGGCGCCTTCGCCCACCGGCGTGCCGCGCGTACCGACCGGCACGGCCGCAGCATCGCCATCGACTGGACCTACTGGGCAGAGGGCGGCATGCGGCTCTCCGCCGACCGGGTCCTCGGCGCCGGCCGGACCACGGGGGTCTTTCCGCTGGCCACGGACGAGGGCCTGCACGCGCTGGAGTGGGTGCTGCATTCCGGCCATGCCAGAACGGCCGTCCTGCACGGCCTCCCCGACGCGCTCGGCTCGCTGCTGCGTGAGGCGGCGCCGGAGGCGAGGACGCTCGCGCCGGAGAGTCGGCCGACCATGGCTCCGCCCCCCGCACCGGACCCGGACGACGGCGCGGTCGCCGTCATCGGCATGGCGGGGCGCTACCCCGGGGCGCCGGACCTCGACGCGTTCTGGCAGCGCCTGGTCGACGGCGACGACTGCGTGACCGAGATCCCCGCGGACCGCTGGGACCACAGCCTCTACTACGACCCTGCCAAGGGCGCGGCGGGGCGCACGTACGGCAAGTGGGGCGGCTTCCTCGACCGCGCTTACCACTTCGATCCGCTGTTCTTCGGGATCTCCCGCCGTGAGGCCGAACGGATGGACCCGCAGGAACGGCTCTTCCTCTCCACCTGCTGGCACGCTCTGGAGGACGCGGGATACCCGCCGCACACCCTGCGCGGCGAGGCCGTCGGTGTCTTCGCCGGCGTGATGTGGAACCACTACCAGCTCGCCGAGGGCGCGCCCGACGGCGTCGCCCCCTTCGCGCTGCACAGCTCGATCCCCAACCGCGTCTCCTACACCTTCGACCTCACCGGCCCCAGCATCGCCACCGACACCTCGTGCTCCTCCTCGCTCACCGCCCTCCACCTCGCGGTGGAGAGTCTGCGCACCGGAGGATCCGCGCTGGCGCTGGCCGGTGGGGTCAATGTCACCACACACCCGCAGAAGTACCTGCAGCTCGCCCAAGGGCAGTGGCTCTCCACGGACGGCCGCTGCCGCAGCTTCGGCAAGAACGGCACCGGCTACGTGCCGGGCGAGGGGGTGGGCGCCCTCCTCCTCAAGCCGCTCGGCAAGGCGCGCGCGGACGGCGACCACGTGTACGGCGTCATCCGCACCACCGCGATCAACCACGCGGGCCGCACCGGGGGCGCCACGGTCCCGAGCCCCGACGCACAGGCCCGGCTGGTCGGCGCCGCGCTCCAGCGCGCGGGCTGGGACCCGGCGACCGTCGGCTACGTCGAGGCCCATGGCACCGGCACCGCACTCGGAGACCCCATCGAAGTGACGGCGCTCGCACGGGTGTTCGGGACGAGGCCGCCCGGCGTCGCACCGTGTCTGCTCGGCTCGGTGAAGTCCAACGTCGGCCACCTGGAAGGCGCGGCAGGCATCGCGGGCGTCACCAAGGTGCTGCTGCAACTGCGGCACGGCACGGTCGCCCCCTCCCTGCACGCCCAGGAGACGAACCCGCACATCGACTTCTCCGCGACCCCGTTCGAGGTACCGCTGCGGGCCACCCCCTGGCCGCGCCAGGGGGAGCGGGCGCTGCGGGCGGGGGTCAGCGCGTTCGGGGCCGGCGGCTCCAACGCCCATGTCCTGATCGAGGAGTACGTGAACCGGTCCGCCGCACCGAGGACCCGCGCACACCCCACCGGCGCACGTCTCGCCGTACTGTCCGCCAAGGACGAGGACACCCTGCGGCAATACGCGCGTACCCTGGCCGACCGCCTCCGGGCGACCACCCCGCCCCGCCGGGAGACGGTGGCCGAGGACCGCGCTGTGGACGCGCTGGCCGAAGCGCTCGCCATTCCGCCGGATGCGCGGGACCCCCGCGCGACCCTCGCCGAACTGGGCGTGGACCACATCCAGTTGACGGCCCTCCCCGCCCTGCTCTCCACCGTCCCCGACCTGGCCGCCCCCGACCTGGCCGGGGTGGGCCTGGAGGAGACCCTCGGCGAACTGGCGGGCCGTTGCGCGGCGCCGGCGGACACCGGCCCCGACGCCCTCGACGACATCACGTACAGCCTTCAGGTCGGGCGCGCCCCGATGGCCATCAGGCTCGCGGTACTGACGGACTCTGTCGAACACCTCGTCACCTCCCTGGGCCGGTACGCGGACGGCGCCCTCGCGGACCGGGCGCGCGGCGAGTACTGGAATGAGGACGCGGACGCGGTCGTCCCATCCACCGAGGAGTGCGTGGCCGCCTTCCGGAACGGACGCCCGCGCCAGTGCGCGGAGAGCTGGACGGCGGGCGTGGACCTGCCCTGGGAGGAGTGCTACGACCCGGCGACCCGCCCGTGCCGGGTGCCGCTGCCGGGCTACCCCTTCCAGGAGGAGCCGTGCCGGCTCGGCGGTTGGCGCGCGGAACGGGCGACGGCGGACGGCGTGGCGGCTCGTCCCGCGCCGGACGAGAGCGTGTCGGACGACGATGCGGAAAACGGCGTGGAACAGGGCGGAGACATGGAACCGGTTGACGTCGGCGCTGTAGAACTGCGGCTTCTCGACGGGGGCATCGCCCTCGTCACCCTGCGGTCGGCCACGTTCGGCGACGGCATGGTCGAGGAGTTGGAGTCGGCCTTCGGCCGCATTGCCGAGGACGACGCCGTACGCGCCGTCGTACTGACCGGCACCGGCCGGATGTTCAGCATGGGCGGCGATGAGCGCGCCCTGGACTCGATCGCCGCGGGCGAGGCGAGCTTCTCCGACGTTCCCTTCCTCTACCAGGGGCTGGCCCGTTGCGACCGGCCGGTGATCTGCGCGATGCAGGGGCACGCCGCCGGCGGCGGCTTCACCTTCGGCCTCCACGCGGACATCGTGGTCCTCGCCGAGGAGGCCGAGTACCGCGCCAACTTCCTCTCCTACGGATTCACTCCCGGCCTCGGCGCCAGCCACGTCCTCGCACGACGGCTCGGCGCCGTCACCGCGGCCGAAATGCTGTTCACGGGTCGCGCCCTGCGCGGGGGCGAACTCGCCGCCAGGGGCGCAGACCTGCTCGTCCTGAAGGGAAAGGACGTGCTGCCCAACGCCCTCGCCCTGGCCCGCGCGGTGGCCCAGCACGCGCCCGCAGCGGTGCGTGCCCTCAAGTCCGAACTGGCGCGGCGCGCGTGGAGTGACCTGGCGCCGGTCATCGAGAGCGAGGTGGCGATGCACCGGGAGGTGCTGGGGGAGGATGCGCGGCGGTTGGTGGCCCAGCGGTTCGGTGCCCTGGAAGGGCAGAGTACGCCTGCGCAGGCCGCCGGCATCCGGCAGGAGCACCCGGTGCAGGAGTCCCGCATCAGCGCGGAGGCGGTCAGGGCTGCGATCGAGGAGAGCGTCGGAGAGGTGCTGTTCCTGCGGCCCGACGAGATCGACGAGGCGCGCAGCCTGGCCGAGATGGGGCTCGACTCGGTCGGCGCCGTGGAACTGATCGGCCGCCTCAATCGCAGACTCGGCACCGACCTGGACTCGGTCACCGTCTACGACCACCCGACGGTCCCCGCCCTCACGGAGGCGGTACGAGCCGACTTGGAGGGGACAGCGGCCCTGTACCGGGAAGCGACGGCTTCCCCTGTGCGTGCTGCGAGTGCTGTAGGGGAGCCGAATGGGGGAGTTGCGGGGGTGTCCGTTGCGGGGACGGGCGGGGCGCCGGTTGCGGACACCGATGAGGCGTCGGTTGCGGGCACCGTCCGGGCGCCGAGCGTGGAAGGAGCTGAAGGGCAGCACGCGGGAACCCCGGGGGCGTCGTCGGCGGGAAGCGTCGGGGCGTCCGCCACGGGAGCCGGCCCGGCGGCGTCCCCCTCCGCTGCCCCAGGCGCCGGGCAGGTGCTTCTCGCCCCGGTCGAGCGCGTCGCCGACGAGGCGCGGACCGTGAGCGATGCCGAAGGGGGCCCCGGGCCCGTCTCCTCCCGGTCGATCGCTGTCATCGGTCTGTCCGGGCGTTTCCCGGATGCGACCGATCCCGAGGCCTTCTGGGAGAACCTGGCCGCGGGCCGCTGTGCCATCCGCGACGTGCCGCCCGAACGGTGGGACGTGGAGGCTCACTTCGCTGCCGACCGGCGAGTTCCCGACCGGACCTACAGCAAGTGGGCGGCGCTGATGCCGGACGTCGACGCCTTCGACGCGTCCTTCTTCCAACTGCCGCCGCGCGAGGCCGAGACCATGGACCCCCAGCAGCGGCTGTTCCTCCAGGAGGCGTGGCGCGCGCTGGAGAACGCCGGGTACGCGGGGCCGGCCGCCGGTCCTCGTCGCTGGGGTGTCTTCGCCGGATGCGCGACGGGCGACTACATCGATCTGCTCACCGAGCAGGGGACAGCGGGCACCAGCGGCGCCTTCCTGGGCAACGCCCCTTCCGTGCTCGCCGCCCGCATCGCCTACCTGCTCGACCTGACCGGTCCCACGCTCGCCGTGGACACCGCGTGCTCCTCCTCGCTCGTCGCCGTCGACCTGGCCTGCGCGAGTCTTCTGCGCGGAGAGTGCGAGACCGCCATCGCGGGCGGAGTGTCCGTGCTGTCCACACCGAAGATGCACATCTGGACCAGCAAGTCGGGGATGCTGTCGCCGACCGGCCGCTGCACACCGTTCGCGGCGGAGGCCGACGGCATCGTGCTGGGCGAGGCGGTCGGTGTCGTCGTCCTCAAGCCGCTGGACCGGGCCGTCGCGGACGGCGACCACATCCACGGCGTCATCCTGGCGTCCGGCGTGAACGGCGACGGCAGGACCAACGGCATCACCGCGCCCAGCGCCACCTCGCAGAGCGAACTCATCACCCGAGTACAAGAACTGGCCGGCATCGGTCCCCAGGACGTCGGCTACATCGAAGCGCACGGCACCGGCACCGAACTGGGTGACCCCATCGAGGTGAAGGCCCTCAACGCGGTCTTCGGGCCGACCGCCGCCGAACCCGGCACCATCGGCCTCGGCTCCGTCAAGGGAAACATCGGGCACACGACCACGGCAGCGGGCGTGGCGGGGCTGATCAAGGTGCTGCTCGCCCTGCGCCACCGCGCGCTTCCGCCGACGCTCGGTTCGCCGCACATCAACCCCCGTATCGATCTGGACGCCGGCCCCTGCCGTGTCGTCCGGGCGCTGGAGCCATGGCGCCCGGGACCCGACGGGCGCCGTATCGCCGGGCTCAGCAGTTTCGGATTCAGCGGCACCAACTGCCACCTCGTGATCGCCGAAGCACCTCCCACCGGCCCGGACCCGGTGCGAACCCCGGATGAGGCTGATGAGGAATTGATCGTCGTCTCGGGCCGGAC
Organism: Streptomyces sp. NPDC058457; assembly: GCF_042720695.1. NCBI lineage: Bacteria > Bacillati > Actinomycetota > Actinomycetes > Kitasatosporales > Streptomycetaceae > Streptomyces > Streptomyces sp. NPDC058457. The sequence goes on from NZ_JBHXLU010000042.1 coordinate 87,406, forward strand.
CGACGCCGAACTGCGCCACCGCGCCGCCGACCTGGCCCGTGCGTTCGCCGGGCGCCCGAGTGCGGCAAGGCTGCGCAGCATCGCTCACACCCTCGCCACCGGACACCGCCACCACGCCGTACGCGCGGCCTTCACCACCACCGACCACACCGGCCTGCTCGAAGGGCTCCGCACGATCGCGGAGAACGGACCGGATCCCGTACCCGACCCAGCCCCGGTCGCACCGCAGGATGACGCCGTGGCCTCCCGTTCGGCGAGTACCGCTGCCGACGTGTACCGCTCGGGCCGGCTGCCTCACTGGCAGATCCTCTTCGCCGGACCGCCCGCCGGCCGGGTGCCGCTGCCGCCCTATCCCCTCACCAAGGACCGCCACTGGCCCGCGCGACCGGACCCGGCCGTCGGCAGCCGGAAGAAGGAGGCAGGAACCGCTGTCGACCAGGCGCAGGAGACCAGGACGCTGCGGATCGGCCCCGATCACTGGATCGTCGCGGGACATCGCGTCGCGGGCCGCACCGTCCTGCCCGCGACCGCCACCGTCTGCCTCGCGGCGGCCGCGGCCCTGGCAGAAGGGGCGTCAACTCCTCTGCTCATGCGTGGACTTCGCTGGGCGCGCCCCCTGGAGGTCGAAACCTCCGCCGAGCTCCACCTCGCGCTGCGGACCGGGCCCGGTAAGGCAACCGTCGCCCTGTCCACCACGGTCGACGGTGCACCCGCCACGGAACACGCACGCGTGCTCCTGCCCCGCGACCCCCGCGACCCCCGTGACGCCCACGACGCCCACGACGTCCGCACCCCCTACGACCGTCGCGACGAGAACACGGACGGGACTTCGCCCGCGCCCTCCCAGGGCGAGCATCTCGACCCTGCCATCCTGACCGGTCCCGGGACGCGCAGCTGGAGCGCCGACGAGCTGTACCGCACGTTCGAACGAGGTGGTCTGAGCTACAGCGGCGCCTTCCGTTCCCTGGCGGAACTACGCGCCCACGGACCGGACGAGGCGATCGGAACGCTGCTGCCGCTCGCGCCCGTCTCCTTCGACGGGACGAAGACGACGACCGTGCCGCACCCGGCCGTGCTCGACGGCGCCCTCCAGAGCGTGGTCGCACTTCTCGCGGACGGCACCGCCGACTCGTCGACGGCCCGAACACCCCTGCTGCCCTTCTCCGTGGACGAGGTGTGCGTCCTCGATCCCGCCGCCGTACCCCGCTACGCCCACGTCCGGGCCATGGGGCCGGGTACCGGGGCGGACCGCCGGTTCACCGTCCGGCTGGCCGACTTCGAGGGACGCGTCTGCGTACGCCTCGACGGGGTTGTCCTGCGCCCCGCAGCGCCAGCGCCGGCACCGGCACTCGCATCGCCCCCCGAGCCTCCCGCGCTGTACCAGCCGGTCTGGAGTCCGCTGCCCGCCCGGAACGATCCGGAGCCGGTGTCGGCGCCTCGGCGGGTCGCTGTCCTGGGCGATCCGGGCGACCCGCTGGTGCACGCTCTGCTTGGCCGGAACCCCGGAGTCGTCGTCCGCTGTGTGCCGCTCACCGAGGCGGGGGCGGTCTTCGACGAGCGGGAGGAGCCCTACGACACCGTCTACGCGGTCGTCCCGGGACGCGGCCGGGCGGCGCCCCCGCTGGACCGGCCGGCCGCCGCGAACGATCTGACGAAGGCTGTGTTCCGTACGGTCAAGGCGGCGCTGGCGGCGGGCCGGGGACGAGCGCCCCTCACCTTCGGGATCGTGCTGCGCGGCGCGGTCGCCGTCCGTGCCGAGGAGGTCCCGTACCCGGAGGCGGCCGCCGTCACCGGACTCGCGGCGGCCATGGCCGCCGAGTACCCGCGCTGGCGGGTCGGTTGTCTGGACCTCGGGGAGCCGGACGACGCCCGCGCCGAGGCGGACCGGATACTCGCCGCCGACTGGAGCCGCCCGCTGGTCGCCGTGCGCGGGCGACGGGAATACGTCCGTACGCTCGAAGCGGTCTCCGCGCCTGTGTCCGCGCCCGCGTCGGCGCCGGGCGCGCCCTGGCGCGACGGGGGCACGTATCTGATCCTCGGCGGCACCGGCGGGCTCGGGTTCGCGCTGAGCAAGCACCTGGCGCGCCGGCACGGAGCGCGGCTCGTCTGGCTCGGACGACGGGCGCCGGACGCGGGCGTAGAGGCGGCTCGCGCCGAGATCACCGCCCTCGGCGGGAGCGCCCTGTACCTGCGCGCGGACGCCGCCGACGCCGAGGCCCTGCGCGCCGCCGTCGTGGCGGCCCGCACCGAGGCCGGCCCGCTGCACGGTGTCGTCCACGCGGCCCTCGACCTGCGGGACAGCACCCTCGCCACCATGACCGAGAGCGACCTCACGGCCGTGCTCGACGCCAAGACCAAGGGCGCGCTGGCCCTGGCAGACGCGGTGCGCGAGGATCCGCTGGGCTTCCTGGTGTTCTTCTCCTCCGCCGTCTCCTTCCTGCCGGCGGCGGGCCAGGGCAACTACGCGGCGGCCAGCAGGTTCGAGGACGCGCTCGCCATGGAGCTGCGTCATGCGGGCGTCCCGGCGTCAACGGTCAACTGGGGCTACTGGGGCGGTGTCGGCGCGGTCGCCACCCCCGAGTACCGGCGCAGATTCGTCGAGTTGGGCATCGCACCCATCGAGGTGGCCGAGGGGCTGACCGCCCTGGAGCGGGTGCTCGCCTCGGCGCTTCCCCAGACCCTCGTCCTCAACGGCGCGGCGAGCGACCTCGTACCGGACCTCCTCACAACCTCCCGTCCCACACTCGCCTCGGCCGTGCGCGGTCACGCCGAACTGGTCGCCACGGCGCGCGACCTCCTCGACCGCCGGTTCCGCGGCCTGCCCGGCATCCCCGCGGTGGGCGAGGAGACGACCATCGGCGGGCTGGCTGCCGCGCTCCACCTCACCCCGGACAACACGCGGCTCTTTTACGCATTGCTGGACATCTTGGAACGTACGGGGACCGTCCGCCGGACCGGAGACATGCTCACCCTGCTGCAGCCCGGCAGTCGCCGACGGAGTGGTCAGGACGAGGACCTCACCGACCGTCACCCCGGACTCGCCGCCCATCTGGACCTGCTGCGCCGGTGCGTCGACGCGCTGCCCGACGTGCTCGCCGGACGCGTGAGCGGTGTCGAAGTGCTGTTCCCCAGGGGTGCCACGGACGAACTCGCCCGCGTCTACGGCGGAAACCCGGCCGCCGACCACCACCACGCGCTGCTCGCGGAGGAGGTCGCCGCCGAGGCCGCCCGGCTCGCGCGGCGCGAGGGGCGGACCGCCCGCATCCTGGAGATCGGCGCGGGAACCGGGGCGGGCACCGATGTCGTCCTGCGTGCCTGTGCCGAGTCGGCGGTCGCGGTGCGTCTTCACTACACCGATGTCTCGCCCGCCTTCCTGGGCCGGGCCAAGGAGCGCTACCGGGACCGTCCGGAGGTGACGTTCGGACCCTTCGACGTGGAGCGAGACCCGCGCGAGCAGGATCTGGACGTGCCCGCGGACGGCTACGACATGATCCTCGCGGGAAACGTGCTGCACGCCACCGCTGACCTGTCCGCCGTTCTCGAAAGGGTCGTCTCGCTGCTCCGCCCCGGGGGGCTGCTGCTCGTCAACGAGGTCACCCGGGCGGACGACTTCCTCACCTTGACGTTCGGACTCACCGCCGGCTGGTGGCGGTTCGACACCTCGGCCGACCGGCTCGCGCACGCACCCCTGCTGTCACCCCGGCAGTGGCGTGCGGCCTTGACGGCGGCCGGCACCACGCCCGAGCGGGTCCGCGGCCTGCCCGGCACGCCCGAGGAGGAGCTGGCGCAGGCAGTCTTCGCGGCGCGCCGTCGGCCGGAGGGAGCGCGGAGCACGGAGCCGGTTCCCGTCACCGCGGCCCGCGCGCGCCGTTACGTCAAGGACGTCTTCGCCGAGGTACTGCACTTCACCGTCGAGGCCCTGGACGAGACGGCGGGCTTCGACACCTTCGGCATCGACTCCCTGGTCAGTCTCGCCCTGGTGGACCGGTTCGAGCGCGATCTCGGCGAACTGCCTTCCACGCTCCTTTTCGAGCATCTGACCATCACGGATCTGGCTGCCCATCTCATCGAGGCCCACGGCGCGTCCTTGGCGGCCGTGATCGGCCCCGAGGACCGTGAGGATCCCGCCGAGGAGCCGCCGGACACGCGCGAGGCGCAGATCGCCACGGAGAACGTGCCGTCCGAGGACGACGCGGCCGAACCCATCGCGGTGATCGGCGTGACGGGCCGGTACCCGGGCGCCCCCGACCTCGACACCTTCTGGTCGAAGATCTCCGAGGGCGCCGACTGCGTCACCGAGGTACCGGCCGAACGCTGGGACTGGCGCACCCACTTCACCTCCCAGCCCGGGCAACCCCAGCGCACATACGGCCGTTGGGGCGGATTCATCGACGGCGTGGACCTGTTCGACCCGGCCTTCTTCGGGATCCTGCCGCGCGACGCCGCGACGATGGACCCGCAGGAACGGCTTTTCCTGGAGACGTCCTGGACCCTCCTTCAAGACGCGGGCTACCTTTCGCCCCGCACCCGCCAGCCGTCCACCGGCGTCTTTGCGGGCACTATGTACGGCGCCTACGGGCAGCTTGCCGCCGCCGGAGGCTGGCCGCGGGGGCGGTACGGGGACGGCCACTCGCCCTCCTGGTCGATCGCCAACCGCGTCTCCTACACGCTGGACCTGCACGGGCCGAGCTTCACCGTGGACTCCGCCTGCTCGTCCTCGCTGACCGCCGTCCATCTGGCGGTGCAGAGCCTGCGGCGCGGAGAGTGCCGCATGGCCATCGCGGGGGGAGTCAACCTCATCCTCCATCCCGCCCACCTCATCGCGCTCAGCTCGATGAACATGCTCTCGCGTGACGGTGCGTGCAAGGTCTTCGACGAGAGCGCCGACGGGTTCGCGCCGGGGGAGGGCGTCGGCGCGGTGCTCCTCAAACCGTTCGCCGCAGCGCAGGCCGACGGCGACACGATCTGGGCCGTCATCAGGGGCAGCCACGTGAACGCGGGAGGACGCACCTCCGGCTACACCGTCCCGAACCCGAACGCCCAGGCCGATCTCGTCAGGGAAGCGTGGCGCGCCTCGGGAGCCGACCTCCGCTCCGTCGGCTACGTCGAGGCTCACGGCACCGGCACCGCCCTGGGCGACCCCATCGAGATCGCGGGCCTCGCCAAGGTGCTGACCGGGCCTGAAGCACCCGCCGAGTGCGCGCTCGGCTCGGTCAAGGCCAACATCGGCCACCTGGAGGGCGCGGCCGGCATCGCGGGACTCACCAAGGTGCTGCTGCAGTTGCGGCACCGCCGGATCGCTCCGTGCGCGCGGCTGAACCGGCTGAACCCGAAGATCGAACTGTCGGGGACCCCGTTCCACCTGCCGACCGAGCCCAGCCCCTGGCCGGGACCTTCGCCACGCCTGGCCGGGGTCAGCTCCTTCGGCGCGGGCGGGGCCAACGCCCACCTCGTCATCGAGGAGTACGTTCCCGCCACGGCCTCCGGTGCGACACGGATGCCCGGGGCGACCGAGCCGGCCGGGGAAGGACTCCCGTACGCCCCCGAGGCCGAGCGCTGGCTGCTGCTCTCCGCCCGTACGCTTGAGCAACTGCGAGCGCAGGCAAGGGACTTGGCCGCGTTCCTGCGACAGCGCGTCGACGTGCCTCTGCACGAGGTCGCCTACACCACTCAGGTGGGCCGCGCGGAGCTGCCGGAACGCCTCGCGGTCACCGCGGCCGACCGGGCGGGACTGATCGACGCGCTGACAGCCCTGGCCGAGGGGCGCACCGCGCCGGGCGCCGTGACCGGCACCGCGGGGCCCGCGGGCGGCCTCTTCGACGACGAGGACGGCGCGTCCTTCGTCGCGGGCCTCCTCTCCCGCGGCCGCCCCGCCAAGCCGGCCAGGCTCTGGGTCGACGGGGCGCCGGTCGACTGGCGCGGGCTCTGGCCGCAGACGCCCCCACGCAGGGTCCCGTTGCCGCCCTACCCCTTCGAACGCAAGCGTTACTGGCTCCCCGAACCCACCGCAGACGGGGCCGCGCCCGTATCCGCCCCTGAGCAGTCGGCCGCGTCGGCGTCACCCTCACGGTCCCCCTCACCCTCAC